>JAZDGZ010000127.1:0-7800 GCA_043806375.1 Pseudomonadota bacterium
CAAAATGAGCGATGAACAATGGGATAAGATGATCGAATTACACCTTAAAGCCCCTTTTCGAATCATCAGGGCGGCAAAGCCCTACTTTTGTGACGCGGCCAAGAGTGAAATGAGAGAAGGCAAATCAGTCGCACGCAAGATCGTTAATATTTCTTCTGTAGCCGGTCTTGGCGGTAACATAGGGCAGATAAACTACTCTTCGGCCAAGGCGGGAGTCGTTGGGTTGACAAAGACCGTGAGCAGGGAATGGGCAAGATACACTGTCCAGGCCAATGTCGTTGCCTTTGGTTTTATTGATACCCGACTGACCCAAGAGAAAGAGAAGGGGATCGCAGTTGATGTCGGGGACAAGCGGGTCGCCTTAGGTGTTCCATCCAAACAAAGGGAGATATTCACCAGGGCCATGGCCCTGGGGAGACCGGGAACCGCCAATGAAGCAGCAGGGGCGATTCTGTTTTTCGCATCTCCTCTTTCAGACTACGTGACCGGACAGGTCCTCGCCGTTGATGGGGGGCTTTGAAGCAGGGCCTGCCGCTTGAAACCCTATTTTCCCTCCCATCTGAGCGGCCTTCGGAAGCCCTCGTCTGTCTTCCACGCCGTCACCCCGGCCCCGCATCCAGGGCGGGAATAAACTCCTGCCGGGGTCCAGAAAAGTTTGAAACGACTGAATTCCGGCTTGCGAGGCCGTGTCGCAATCCCGCGTGTGCCCGTTTTCTGTCATTTCGACCCCTTCGACAGGCTCAGGGTAAACTCCGGGAGAAATCTTAAAATCCCGCTACATGCAAAATCAAGATTTCTCACCCCCGTTCAATCGGGGGTTCGAAATGACATTACGACACAGCCTCTTGCGCCGGAATGACACCCGGCAGCCTTCAGATCAGGGTCAGAGGCTTAAGTTAACGGCATTGGGCCCGACCCCACCACCACACCACCAGTTGTCAAGAAGACCCCTCTCTGTTATGTATAAGGAGAATTATTATGGCGCTTGCACAAATTTTTCCTAAAGGTCAAATCTTAATCCCCAAGAGGATCCCGTGGAGGAAGGGCTATGAACCTCGCTAAGAGCATATTCCGGCTCCTTCTGGGCCGCCGTCTCCCTATCACTACCGGAACACTGGAAGTGTCCGGGATAGACCAGACGGTGGTCATCCGCCGTGACCGCTATGGCATCCCTTACATCGAGGCTCAGGGGGATAATGACGCCTGGTATGGCCTGGGATTCTGCCACGGACAGGATCGCGCCTTTCAGATCGAGGGGCTGCTTCGTGTGGTCCGCGGTACCCTGGCGGAGTTAGTAGGGCCCGGGGGCCTTCCCGTGGATCGCCTCTCCCGGCGGATTGGCTTCCACCGTGCGGCCGAACAGCAGTGGGAAACCCTCGACCCCATGGCTCGCTCAATAATTGCCGCCTATGCGCGAGGGGTGACTGACGGCGCGAGGGCAGGGTGCCGGAAATCGGCTCATGAGTTCACCCTGCTTCGAACCGAGCCGACTCCTTACAAAGCCGCCGATGTCCTGGGAACGGTCAAGCTCATGTCCTTTACGGCGGACACCAACTGGGGCAGCGAGCTCGCGCGCCTGAAGATCCTCAATGAAGATGGGCCTGAGGCCTTGGCCGCGCTTGACCCTGCATACCCGGAATGGCACCCCGTCACAGACCCCCCCGGCGTACCTGCCGGCAAGGCGTTGGACCGGCTATCCGAGGATCTCGCCATTTTCAAGGCAACGGTTGGTCAGGGTGGTGGATCGAACAATTGGGCTCTTGCCCCCTCTCGCACCGCCAGAGGGCAGGCCATTCTGGCCAACGATCCCCACCTTCCCCCGGTCCTTCCACCCTACTGGTACCTCGCTCACCTCCGTACCTCGGAATGGGCTGTCGCCGGCGCTTCCTTTGTCGGCACTCCGAGCTTTCCCGCAGGTCACAATGGCATGGCCGCGTGGGGGGTAACCTTTGGCTTCGTGGACAACACCGATCTGTTCATAGAGGAGGTCGGCCCTGAGGGGCGGAGCGTTCGAGAAGGTGAGCAGTTCATCCCTTGCGAGACCAGGCTGGAGACCATTCACATCAAGGGCGGAGAGAGGATCGAAGAGGCGGTCCTGGTCACGCCTCGGGGTCCGATCATCGGGCCGGCGCTGGCTGGTGAGGTGGGTGCCGTATCCCTGCGCGCCGTATGGCTCTCCCCCCGGCCTTTGACAGGGTTGCTGCAGACCCATCGCGCGACATCCTTCGAGGAGTTTCGCCGGTGCTTCGAAAAATGGCCCGCGCTCCCTCTCAATATGGTCTACGCGGATACCTCGGGCAGTGTGGGGTGGCAGCTGACGGGCGAGGCGCCCCGGCGGCGAAAGGGTTGGGGAACCCTCCCTTTGCCCGGATCAAACCCGGAAGCAGGATGGGAAGAAGCACCGGTCCCCTTCGATGAGATGCCTCACCTCGCCGATCCGGAGACCGGATTCGTGGCCACCGCCAACAACAGGCCGTGCGCCGGGGATGGAGGCCCCTTTCTGGGAGTGGACTGGCTTGATGGGTATCGTATCGCGCGCATCGTGGAGGCGCTCGAATCGAGGGCTGACTGGAATCTGGTCAACGTTGCGGCACTCCAGATGGACCTTACCTCCCTGCCTTGGCGCGAACTTCGCGACATCGTGCTTTCCCTGCCCGCAGAAACCGATGAGGTTACCCTGGCCCTGGAGATGCTCAGGGCATGGGACGGCCTGCTCACGGCTGAATCCCCTGCAGCCGCCGTGTTTGAGTGCTTTTTGGCTGAGATGGCACGGCGCGTGGTTGTGGCCAAGGCCCCGAAGGCGGCGAAATGGGCCCTGGGCAGGGGCTTCTCTGCGCTTAATCCCCACTCCATGAATAGTGTGAGGAGAACGGGCCACCTCGTCCGTCTCATACGCGAGCAGCCCGAGGGCTGGTTCGATCGATCCTGGCCCCTGGAGATATCGGACGCACTGGGTACGGCGATTGGAACCCTCCGAGAGCGCTGCGGCAGTGATCCCACCAAGTGGGCCTGGGGGCGCTTGAGGCCGCTTACTCTGCGCCATCCCGTGGGGGCACGTGCACTCCTCAACCGGGTGTTCAACCTTGGGCCTTTTCCCTGGGGAGGCGATGCCAATACCGTCAGTCAGGCAGCCGTTGACCTGGAGGACCCTGCGGACAATCCCCTCTTCATCGCCTCTCTCCGGATGGTCGTTGAGATGGGGAACTGGGATGAAAGCTTTTTTGTCCTGCCCGGCGGACAGTCGGGCAATCCCCTCTCCCCTCACTATGATGACTTTCTACGTCTATGGCAGGACGGCCAGGGGGTACCCATTGCCTGGTCACCGACAAAGGTGGATAAGGCTGCAAAATATGAACTGCGCCTGGTGCCGGGTTAGGGCAGTCCGTTCGCTTTAGGGGCTGGCCATGGTATGCGTCAGACTGCGGCCCCGTTGTCCTCCTCAGGCTTCTCCTCGCGCAGCATTTTGAATACAAGGCCGTAAAAACTCTCATCTTGAGACATATATTTCCAGCCCAATTGAGTATGACAGTTCCGGCAGAGCTGAATCTGCCACGAATATAAGCCCTAGTTGGGGCTCCTTTTTCATTACTTCTCAACCCATTTCAATCTATTGCCGTGACCCCGGCCCCGAAGCAATTTCCAGTAGGATGGGTTGAGCCTGCGAAACCCATCACTCCCGCAGGGGCAATGACTCTATGCGCATTGCGCCGTGCCTGCCGCCACCCTTTCAACCCACCCATCCGCACGTGGAATGGCAACCATTGACAATGAAGTTCACCCGCTGGACTTATGGCTCTGTTGTCTTGGTCGGAGCCAATGCCATTGATTTAAGCCCGCTGAGCGCGATATGAAAGGCCTGAGCGTCATTCCGGCAAGAGAAGCTGTGTCGTAATGAAAAAAATCGTCATTCCGGGCGAGCGTAGCGAGACCCGGAATCCAGAAATACACAACAATTACAAAACCTTCTGGATCTCCCGCCGGAACGGGCCGGCGGGAGATGACGAATTGTGACACAGCCTCAAGAGCCGGAATCCAGTCTTTTCATCTCCTCTGGACCCCGGCGCCTGTCCCGGACCCCGATCCGGGATACGCCGGGGTGACAGGGCGGGCCAAAGAGATTTTCCTTAAGTTAACGGCATTGGGCCCGACCAAGCCCCAGAAGAAGAGTGTACACCTGACCCCTATCCGTTCTCTATGTGTCCTTCCGGTCCAGCAGCCAAGCAGCCGCCGGCCTCCACCCAAGAGGTGCCGGCAGCGGCGGCGCCGGCGGCGTCGAATCAAGGGTTAGTAGCAAGGGCTTTGACTCCGGAAACTCCCTTGAAGCCGTCTCCAGGGCGCGCAATTCGCGCTCACGAGTGGCGGGGTCCGAAACGTCCAGACAAACCTGGATCAGTTCCGGGACCTCAGAGGGAGTGGTCGCGAGGAAATCCACCTCGAAACCCTGCTTGGTGCGCACGTAGGCAACCTGGCAGCCTCGACGTTCCAGTTCTACCAGCACGGCCGTCTCCAGGGCATGTCCAAGGTTCGGACTGCCGGTTCTCGCGTAAATCGGAATCAGCCCCGGATCCACAGGGTAGGCTTTTCGAGGATTGACCATCCGCTGTCTTTCCGATGCTGTATGGAGGGCGATGGTGCGAATGAGAAAAGCGTCTTCGAGATAGCCAAGGTAGGCGTGCAGGGTATCTTTTCCTACCGGGATGCCTTGAGAGCGCAGGTCGTTGTAAAACTTCTGAACGCTGAAGGGCGCCGCCGCGTTGGCAAGCAGATGACGCTGCATCCAGCGAAGCGCCACAGGGTTGGTCACCGCGTGCCTCTCAATGATGTCACGCAGCACAACCACATCTACGTAGCTCTGCAGGAGAGTGCCACGATCACGATTCGGGATCCCCACCGCTTCCGGAAATCCGCCCTCCAAAAGGTATGCAGCCAGGCGGTGATCAAGGTCGGAGTGAACGGCCTTGGGCAGTCTGTCCCACGGAGCATCGGGTTCTGCGCCTGTATGGCGGAGAGTCTCGCGAAAGCTGAACGGATGGATGAGAACCTCGAGTGCCCGTCCCCGCATGCTGCTGGCCACTTCCCTGCTGAGCAAGCGCGCGGACGAACCGGAGAGGAAAAGCTCCACTTTTTCCGTGTCCAGGAGCCGACGGACAAATGGTTCCCATCCGGAAACGGCCTGGATTTCGTCGAAAAGTAACGTGGCAGTCTGCGCGTCCCGCACTCCCGGGTGCAGGCGGAAGTACTCCTCAACCAACCACGAGAGGTCAGAGGCCTGCATGCCGACCAGGCGTTCGTCTTCGAAGCTGAGGTAGAGAAGCGATTCACGCGGTGTGCCCTTTTCGAGGCGGTCCCCCAAACACTGCCAGAGGAACGTTGTCTTACCGCTCCTCCGCATGCCGATGACCGCAAGCGCCTTCCCGCGAACTGCGGGCAGACGAACATCTCGCCGCGTCAAGGGCGGCGGCGAAGCCGCGAGGGAGTCAACAACCTTCTGACGTAGCAGATCCCGCATTTATCATTCTCCGAAGGATAAAATACGCCATATTTGTCCTTATGGCAAGGTTGATTTGCAACCCGCTTCACTCACACGCCGTCCTTGCCTATGGCGAGGTCATATTTTGTCCCGCAGGATGGGTTGAGACATTCGATTTCTGCTCTTGGCCCTGAGTCTCACCGAAGGGCGCGCGAAACCCATCTCCCGCGAGCGGGGCCAACAACGCTCTGCACTTCGCGCTAAGCGCTCAACGCTTTATTTCGAGGTCAAAAAAGCGGTTATAGGCCCTATTTAGAGCTCTTTCTCTATGCCTTCTCAAACCATTTCAATCTATGGTCCGACTTGGGACCCAAGCCGGGGTTCTCTTTGAAGAGGCGAATATGAGACGATATCTGTCAACGGTGAAGGTTTGACCCCAAATTCATCGGCTGAATCAAAAATCGAGACGTGCCCCGATTTTCATATGAAATCACTTAACCCTGCGTAACCGATAAATCAATGTGTCGTCCCAATCCCCGAGGAGCAGTTCACCGTCCGGCGTCATGCTCCTTACCATGAACTTGGGGTGTGAAAAACCACGGTTCTTCAGTTCCATGATAAGTATCAGGATGCCGCCTTTGCCGATCCATCCGTATTTGGATTTGACTACCTTGTAGTTGTCGGTGAATTCCCCAAGCTGCCTATCTGATATGAAAGCCGTCCCATCGGCTGTGAACCGCCAATTGACTTCGTCTCTTGAATAATCGTCTTTCATCTTTCCTTCACGTTCAAACGAAAGCAGTCGCCACTCTCCAACGATACCTTCCTTCACCTGGTCAGCACTGAGATCAGCCGCAAAGGCAGATGTTGAATACAGCGCTATTACAGTTATGGCCAAAAGGATTGATAGCTTTTTCATTCTTTATCCCATGGTTGTTTTCAAGAGAGAATCCATTATATTCACCCTATGGATTTGGTGTGTTCTCTTCCCCATGCACCTATCCCAATAATTCGATCTTGTTGATCGCCTTTTTATTGCGAGTTTTCCCTAGCTGCCGAGTCGGACCAAGCTGATCTAATCCGTAGTCCCTGATCCTTAATCCTCTCAGAACAACCTACCTTTGAAGGCTCATTTCGGGATCAAAAAAGCGGTTATAAGCCCCACCTGGGGCTCCTTTTTTTATGACTTCTCAAACCATTTCAATCTATGGTCCGACTTGGGACCCAAGCCGGGGTGCTCTGTGAACAGGCGAATATGGAGACGATATCTGTCAACGGTGAAGGTTTGACCCCAATTTCAGATTCTTGGGTTTTGTCGATAGATTGTCGACAGATTTGTCCTCCGGGTTTACGATTCAAAGGAATGAGTTGACGATTAGTTGATGATTAGTCATGTGGATTGTACCCGTAGCGGGTGGCGCGTCCTGAACCGATCTTGCGGTCGATAAAGGCGATGGCGCGATCGATCGCCAGCGGCATCGGCGCCCGGATGTCCTCGTGGTCCCGCGGGTCGCCGTCGGGTTCCGTACTCCGGTAGGCATCGGCGAGGATGCGGCACTGGGGGAACACCACCGAGGGATCCTTGGCGAGCAGAACGATGCCGGCGGCCGTGGCGTAGCTTTCGCCCGTGCCCTGGTCACGCCAGACAAGGCCGCGCGCAGAGGCGCCGGACCAGAGATCCTCCGCCGAAAGACTCCCCGCATCTCGGTTCTCGGCCGCGGCGATCAAGCTACGAAGCACCTCGTGGTCCAGATCCTGCCAGCGGAGACGAGGAAGAGGCTGCGATTCGAACAAAGAAGTGGCCTCGATGGTCTGCTGTGCGATCTTGTCCTCGTCGCTGGTTGGCGAAATACCGAAACGATCCTTCAGTAGCTTCACCAAGGCAGCGCGGACCTCCTTCTGAAGTTCGATGACGTTGCCGAAACGCTTGTACTTTGGCCCATCCGCATCGAGTTCAGAGAGAAACATGGATGTCCCTTCCTCCCTTTTTACGCTCCGGTCGCCCTTGATGAAAGCAAGAATGGGAAGTTTCCTCTTCTTCGCTCGACGGTACTCGGCGTGGGTGATGGACAGCCCGCCCACCGGCGTGCCGTACTCGACACCTACTATGAGCAGATAAACCTGGCAGCCGTCAAGCGATTGCAGGCATCCCTCCAGCGCCTTGTCCGAGGATGCCGGTTCCAACTCGTAGAGTACGGGAGTGCAGTGAGCCGACAGGAAAGCGTCGGTATTGACTAGGTTCTGGACGATGAGGCGCTCATCCTCGAGTTCCTTCTGCACCGAACTGACAAATACATGGAGTTTGGCGCTCTTCATGGGGCCTCCTCTCA
>JAZDGZ010000128.1:0-2122 GCA_043806375.1 Pseudomonadota bacterium
CCTTGTTGGACATTCTGCGGTTCAAAAAAAACTCTTCAAAACCCATATAGTTACATTGCCGCTGTGTCAAGTGTGTGCAATGCTCAGCCTCGAAAGGGCCGTTTTGAAAAGGCCGTAGGGCCATCTTCACAAAAAGTCTCAGAGCAGCCCTTGCGGCCTGACATTCCACCTTCCATTAGCACGATCAACGGACTTTGACAAGCCCCAGTGGGTTCTCTTGGCTGATCGAGATTTCGGCAACAGCCTAAGGGGCCACACAGGCTTCCATCATTGTTAGGGTCATCCGCTCCGTGTCGAGAGTCGCCCGAACACCGATGGGAAGGGGGAAATTCGCCTCCCCGTGCCCGGCTTGAAGTCCCGCAATCATGGGAATATCCAGATCGGACAGGCTGTCCTTCAATAGGAGGTCGATGGAGGGGAGATCTCCACATTCCTCGAAACTCCCCGCGATCAGGCCTGCGCAACCCTTCAGTTGGCCGCTCAGCCTCAGATGGGTCAGCATTCGATCGAGTCGATAGAGGGGTTCCCCTTTTTCCTCTATGAATAAAAGGGCCCCCTCCAGGGAAGGCATGAACCGGGTCCCGAGCAGGTGACAGATGAGGCTCAGATTTCCCCCCAAGAGGACCCCTGTCGCCTCGCCCCCTCTGATCACCCTCCCCCCCTGCAGATCCAAGGTCGTGGGCGCCTCAGAGGAGACCAGTCTCAAAAAGGCCTCCAGGTTTCGGTTTTCGTTCTTGCCGAGATCCCTCAGGACCGGTCCGTGGAAGGTGATCAGGCCGGTCTCTTTGTGGATGGCCAGGAGGAGCGCCGTGATATCGCTGTATCCGACGATGATCTTTGGATTTTCGCGAATCAAGTCAAAATTGATCTTGTCGAGAATCCTCAAAGTCCCGAATCCTCCCCGGGCGCAGAGGATGGCCTTTACCCGCTCATCACGCACCATGGCGTGCAGGTCGTTCAGGCGGCTGGGATCGTCGCCCGCCAGATACCCTTGCCTTTCATAGAGGTGTGGCGACCCATGGACCTCAAATCCAAGAGATTCCAAGAGGGTTATACCAGGCAGGATCTCAGGTTGGTTCACGGGGCCAGCAGGTGCAATAACACCTATTCTGTCCCCTCGGTTGAGACGGGGGGGGCTGATAGTCACCGATTCCTCTTAAAAATGATCATCAGGCCTTCGAGGGTCAATAATTCTTCCACGTGGTCGATGGTCTCGCACACTTCGCTGATGAGAGGCGCAAGACCCCCTGTGGCGACGACCTTTAATTCACGGCCTGCCTCCTTCTTGATCCGATTTACGATGCCGTCCACCAACCCGGCGTACCCGTAGACGATACCCACGCTCATGCTGCTGATCGTGTCCTTGGCAATCACCTTCTGGGGTTTGACGAAGATTTCGACCCTCGGCAGCTTGGAGGCCTTCTGGAACAGGGCCTCGCAGGAGATAATCACACCGGGCGCAATAGCGCCTCCCATATAAGCCCCTTCAGCGGAAACGCAGTCGAAGGTGGTGGCAGTTCCAAAATCCACGACCACGAGGCCGGTGCGATATCTCTCGTAAGCTGCCACGGCATTGACGATTCGATCGGCCCCTACCTCCTTGGGGTTGTCATAGTGTATGGGCATGCCGGTCACGACGCCGGGGCCCACGATCAGCGGCCGGGTTTTGAAATATCGAAGGGCAAACTCTTCCACGGTATTCACCAAGGGAGGAACGACGCAGGAGACGATAACGTCCTTGACGTCGGCCATCCTGAGTTGCGACATACCGAAGAGGTTCCCGACAATGATCCCCAGTTCATCTGCGGTGATGTCTCTTTCCGTCCTGACCCTCCAGTGGTTAAGGACCCGCTCACCGTCGGTGACGCCCAGGACAATGTTGGTGTTCCCTATGTCTATACAGAACAACATCTTCCCATCCTATGCCTTCATTGCTCTTGCTCAGGAGTATGAACTAGCAGGTTGCTTAAAAAAACCTACTGTCCGTGACCTTCCCCCTTTTGACGGCATCGATCACCCTGACCGTATCGAGGGCCATTTTGACGTCGTGAACCCTGACGATGTGGGCGCCGTTCAATGCCCCCGCCGCAACCGCCGCCATGCTTCCCACATCCCTCTCATG
>JAZDGZ010000129.1:0-3426 GCA_043806375.1 Pseudomonadota bacterium
TCGATCGAATGTCTGCAACCGGGAAAGGCCGTATCCCGATGCACCAGGGACATCAGGGGTGGAATACAGGAGGCCGGTGCGGATGTGATCGATGATTATGGGTTGGGACAGGGTATCGGCCTGAGCCTGAAAGAACGGCCTATTTTCCGGGAGGACGCCAAAGGCGCCCTTGATGAGGGGATGTGTCTCTCCCTCCGCCTCGGTGTAAGAGACAAGACCATGGGCGCCCTCATGATGGGAAATACTTTCCGGGTATCGAAGACCGGTCTTGAGGGCCTGACCTTCTGATTCAGATCGAATTAATGGGAAGATCCGGCAAGTTGCTGGACTGGAAAAGAATATCGAACCGCAGAATATGGAACAGCAGAACCGCAGAGGTTAAGAAGAAATCAAAAACGTCGGAAGAAAGATTCTCTTTCCTTGGAAATTGGTCTTCCCCCTTCGACATTCGATATTTTTTTTAAAGACAATTGCCCTGCGTTAGGGCTGGGCGGCCGGCCGGTTCAAGGAGCGAGAGTGAATATGACTGATCAGATTCCAATAAGATCATGCGATGTCCTGATCATAGGCGGCGGCGGCAGCGGCGCCATTGCCGCAGTGGAGGCATCAAAACACGAAAACCTGAAGATCATTCTGGCAAGCAAGGGCCCTGTCGGGCAAAGCGGGCTGACCCCCACGGCCAACGGAGGAACCGCCTTTCACAGCACGCCCGAGGGAACCTTTCAAGAGATGGTCACGGCGGGGAGTTTCTTGAATGATCAACGCCTGGTCTGGTTCATGGCCAATGAGGCCCCGAAGGCCCTGGAGACACTAAGAGGGTTCGGTATTTCATCCACCCCCATCAGGCCGACCTCCAGGTGTGTACTGCCCGACGACCTCTTGCCGGCCATGAAGAAAAGAATGCTCCAGGCCCCCAATGTGGACTTGCTGGAGGATGTCCTGGTCACCCGTCTGCTGACCGGCGGCGGCAGGATTCTGGGGGCAACGGCCTTAGATCTGGTCACCGGGAAATTCCTGGTCTTTCAGGCCAAGGCGGTGGTCATTGCAACCGGCGGGCTCGTCGGGGAACTCTATCCTCGGACCAGCAACAACCCCTTCGGTGTGTCGACAAATTCGTCGGGCACCGGTCATGCCATGGCTTACCTCGCGGGCGCAGAACTCATGGATATGGAAATGATTCAATTCGTCCCTCTGCCCGGCAATCCCAGGTGTCAAAACCTCCGCTATTTTCCCGAATTCTGGGATGGGCCTTATACGAATCGCCGTGGCGAGGGAGTAGAATCCAACGTAGAGGCCTATCAGGGGAAGTCTTATTCCCACCTCTTCGTGCAGAAACTCTTCAAGGAAATAGAGGAGGGAAACGGCCCCATTTATATTGACCGGCGGGGTTTTCCGAAACAACACAGGGCCTTAAAGGTGAAAAGCTGGGACCGACGAAGGAAGTTCATCCGCCATCTCGGGATTGACCCCCAGGAAATCAAGATCGAGATTGTCATCGGATCTCACTTTTGCATGGGCGGCATCAGGGTTAACGAGAAGACGGAGACCTCGGTTCCGGGGCTCTTTGCAGCCGGTGAGGTGATGGGCGGCGTACATGGGGGATTGCGGTTGCCGGGTTGCAGTTTCACCCAGATGATTGTTTTCGGCTTTGAAGCCGGAAAGCAGGCCGCCCGCTGCGCCTCAGAAAATCAGGAGATGATGGATCTTTCTTCAGCGGAGCCCGACATTCACGGCGAAAAGGAAAGGGTGTTCGGATTTCTCAAGAACAGGAGTGACGCCCTATCCACCGGCCAACTAAAGGGTCAGCTGCAGCAAATCATGGAAGATCACGTCTTTGTCCTCAGGGATCGGGCGGGCCTTGAAAAGGCTAGAGCCGCCGTAGAGACCATCAAAGGGCAAGTGGCCCGTCTCTCCGCCCCGGGTTTTAGCCGGTTCAATCTCGAATGGGCCCAGGCCCTCGAATTTTCGTTAATGGCGGATATGGCGGAGATCGTTGTGAGGAGCGCCTTGGCCCGGGAAGAGAGCCGTGGGTTCCATTTCAGGAGGGATTTCCCGGAACAGGACGATGCGCGGTGGCTGCGGCATACCGTGGCGAAACGCCAGCCCAAGGGTTTGGGCATTGAAACCTCACCTGTGGAGTTATTTAAGATAAAGCCGGAGGCATAGGCATGGCAGGGCAGATCACGGCAAAGGTTTTCAGGTATGACCCTGACACGGACACGGCGCCCACCTTCAAAGAGTACAAGGTAAGCGCGGATGAAGAGATGTCGGTCCTGGTCCTTCTGGATCGCATCCAAAAGGAGATCGACCAGACGCTCAGTTTCAGGTCTTACTGCTGCGGCCTGCAGATGTGTCGGTCCTGCCTGATGAAGATCAATGACAAGAAACGGTTTGCCTGCGTGACCCTGGTCTCCCCTGGGGAGGAGATGGTGATCGAACCGGCGAGCTATCCAGAGCGACACGTAAAGGATCTGGTTGTGGAAACGGGTGATGAAGGAGTGGACAATGATGACTATGGTTGAAAAGATACTGGCCAGGGCGTCCGGCCGGAGCCGGGTTTCTCCCGGCGCCTATGTCACGGGTAAGATTGATGTGGCCATGATGCCGGAGAATTTTAGACTTCTCAAGACGATCCTCGACAAGGCGGGCATCCGCGAAGAGGCATTTCGAATTTGGGATCCTGAAAAATTCGTGGTGATCCTCGACCACCGTGTTCCGCCCTACTCCATACAGGTGGCGGAGAATCAAAAGATCAGCCGGGAATTTGCCAAACGCCTTGGGGTGAAGCACTTCTATGACGTTTTCGCGGGGATCTGCCACCAGGTGATGGTCGACAAGGGGCATGTCCTGCCGGGCACCCTGATTGTAGGCGCGGATTCCCACACGACGACCTACGGGGCCCTCAACGCGGCGGGTACGGGGATCGGCGCCTCGGAAATGGCCTACGTGGTTCAGACAGGAGAACTCTGGTTCCGGGTGCCGGAGACCCTTAAGTTCGAAATTACGGGCCGGTTGCCGGAAGGGGTCTCGTCGAAAGACATCATCCTCCATGTGGCAGGGAAATATGGGACGGAGGTGGCCCAATACAAGGCGATCGAGTGGTCCGGTGCCGTGGTGGAGGAGATGAGCATCGACGGCAGGATGACCATGGGGAATATGTCCGTTGAGCTGGGGGCCAAGGTCGGCCTTTTCGCGGCCGATCAGAAGACGATCGATTATGTGAGGGCTCGCACCGATAAGGATTTTGAGCCGGTGGCGAGCGACCCTGGCGCAAAGTACGGGGAGACCTACCGTATCGACGGTTCAGGTCTGGCCCCTCAGGTGGCCCTGCCGCATAACGTGGGAAACGTGAAACCGGCCGCCGAGGTACAAGGTCTCAAGATCGATCAGGCGGTCATCGCCTCCTGCTGTCACGGCAGGATGGAG
>JAZDGZ010000130.1:0-4080 GCA_043806375.1 Pseudomonadota bacterium
TAGGTGCCTACCTGAATTTGAAAGAGGTCTTTAGGGTAACGGATATGGTTTTTCAGGTCAGCAGGCATTTCATTGAAAGGTTTAAATAGATCAGGGAAGATCTTCGAGTAGGTCTTAATGATAGGATCTTTGTCATCAATCACATAAAAAGCGACATCCCCATTGTAGGCATCGATCGTGACCTTGACCGAATTCCGGATGTAGTTGAGTCCCTTGTTCTTAAAATGGCCGTAAGATCGCCGAGAGTAGGGATACATGTCGGAGGTCGTGTAGGCGTCTTGAATCCAGTAAAGTTTTCCACCGGAGACGACGATGTACGGATCACCGTCATAATCGAGAAATGGGGCAATCAACCCCGTCCGCCTGTCGATCCGGCGGTTATACATGATTCTACTCTCCGGACTCAAGTAAGTGGTAAACAGAATCTGGGGATCAAAGAATTCAATGGCAAATAAAAGCCTTCTAAGAAAGGATTTGATGGGGACGCCTCCGGTTCCCTGATAGGTGGTATAGACATTCTTGTCCCCCTTGGGGTAATCAAATTCTTCGGTCTTCGTCTTGACAAGAACATACTCATCCGTTTTCTCTCCAAAATAGAGTTCGGGGCGCTCTATCTTCAGGTCGGATTCAAAAGCAGGCGGCACATCTTTAATGAAGAGGCGCGGCAGCCCCTCGCGGGTCACTTCATTGACGGGGCTGGCAGCCAATCCGTAGCCATGGGTATAGATGAGGTGCCTATTGACCCAGGTATTTGCCTGGGGAGGAAGTTTACTCACCACCAACTCCCGGGCGGCCAGCATGACCTGCCGATATTGCTTGTTGATGCGATAACGATCTACATCCACATTGTTAAAATCGTAATACAGCCGTATGGTCTGTATCTGCCTGTAGGTTTGAAGCAAGGGGCGCTCATCCCAGATCCTGATATTCTGAACCGTGATATCATGCTTCTTCAGATCCTCCGCACTTAATTTGTCGTTCACTTCAAAATCGACTTCTTTGATCTTGTTGAGATTATAGGCCCTACGGGTAAAATCGATATTGTAGGCGATGTAGGGTGATTCTTTGGCCAGTTCATTGGGCTTGACCACAAATTTCTGTACCAGCAGGGGAAGCAGGTTTGAGAAGACCAAGATAGCCGCTATCCAGATTCCTCCACTGACCCAGATTAGTTTTTTCCGGAATTTAAAGGCATTGAGAAAAAGGACTACGGCAAAGCCCAGGGAGAAAAAGAGCAGGATCCAATTGGCCAGGACCCTGATGTGGACATCGGTATAGCTGGCGCCGAAGGCAGGTCCCTGCGTAGAATACAGAAGGCCGTATATCTTTAGATGATAACCCCAGGCCAGGAGCAGTACGATGATTCCTGCCAAGAAGGTGAAATGGTTCTTGGCCCTGGGCGTGATGGTGATGCTGGGCATGGAGGGCGTGCCCTGCTGCGCCTGACCAAAGTCTCCTTCGATTTGAAGCCCACCATTTTTCAGATACCAAGCCAAAGTGACCAGAGCGGCCAAAATGAAAAGAATCAATAAGCCGCTTCGAATGAAGATGTAGAATGGAAGAGAGAATAGGTAGAAACCGATGTCCTTGTGAAAAATCGGATCCGTGCTGCCAAAAGGCTGCTGAAAGAGATAACGCAGGACCAAATCCCATTGGTACGAGCCCCTTGACGCCACAAGAAAACTGAGAAGCAAAATGAAGGCAATGATGAGGGCATTCAAGGTCTTGCCGGAAAGGCCCAGGTGGGAGATATAGGCGTCGGCAGCTTTAGAAGCGGTTTTTTGCCCGTCGTCCGGGTTTAGACGTTTGGCGATGTAAAGGTTAACGCCGATCAGGAGAATCAGGAGCAGCCAAATCAAGGCGCCGAACCCGAACTTGCTCAAAAGCATGGTCCAGAAGACGGGGGAAAAGCCCAGGTTTTCGAACCAGAGCCAGTCAGGATAGATTGAAACCCCTGACCAGAGCAACAGAAGCGCGACGATCGCGAGTCCTATAATCATCGATTTTTTAGGCATATCTTTTTCTCCCTAAGGGTGAGGTGGGTGAAATTCCCGGATGGTTCTGCTCCCAAGAAACAGGACATAACAAGTTGACGGAGAGTAACATGTTCTCCCGGGAAAGGGAAGGAGGAAGCGAAAAAAAGGGCTTTGATCTGTTTTTCCCGTTTATCCGCGGCAGGAGCCCTCAGGAAATCATGCCGGAACGGGCCTGTCGAGGCGGAGGGGATTATTGATTTTGGCTATTCACATACGGAACATTATTCCAGAACTTCAAATTGCCATTTTTAGCGACAAAACTTTTGAGACATGGCACTAGGCCGCTTTTTTATCCTTGAGCCGGGTCGGACGAAGTGTGTGACGCCTCTGGGCCGACAGCACGGCCTTTCGCATTCGTACCGCCCGCGGCGTGACCTCCACCAGTTCGTCTTCGCGGATAAAGCTGATGGACTGCTCCAGGGTGACCGGTTTGATTGGAGAGAGGATGACGTTGTCGTCTTTTCCTGCTGCCCGCATGTTGGACAGCTTCTTTTCCTTGCAGGGATTGACGTCGATATCTTCGACCCGATTGTGTTCTCCCACGATCATGCCCTCGTAGACGGGATCGCCCGGCACAACGAAGAGCCGGCCCCGGGGCTCCAGGTTAAACAGAGCATAGGGCACGGCACTTCCGGTGCGGTCGGCCACGATGGAGCCGGTAAATCGGCTGGGGCACTCCCCTCTGAACTCCTCGTAGCCGTCGAACAAGGCATGCATGATGCCGGTGCCCCGGGTGTCGGTGAGAAACTCGTCACGGTATCCGATCAGCGCCCGGGCGGGCACGGAATATTCGATTCTGACCCGGCCTTTTCCGTTGTTGACCAGGTTGATCATCTTCCCCTTGCGAAGGGATAGTTTTTCCGTGACTACTCCGAGAAAGTGTTCTTCGCAATCGACCAGCAGCCGCTCTATGGGTTCGAGCTTCCGCTGGTTTTCGTAACGGTAGATGACTTCAGGACGACCCACACAGAATTCATAGCCTTCCCGTCGCATGGTTTCGATGAGGATGGCCAGTTGGAACTCCCCTCGGCCCTTGACCAGGATACTGTCCCTTTCTTCGCCTTTTTCCACCTGGATCGCCACATTGCGCAGCGTTTCCTTTAAGAGGCGCTCTCGGATTCGGCTGAACTGGACGTATTTCCCCTCTTTGCCGCCGAAGGGCGAGTTGTTGATGGTGAACTTCATGGAGACCGTCGGTTCGTCTACGCTGATCCTGGGCAAGACCTGGGGGGCCTCTCCGGTACAGATGGTATCGCCGATCTTGACATCTTCGATGCCCGCCAAAACCACGATATCTCCGGGCTGAACCTCCTCCATCTCCCGGAGCTTCACGCCGTCGTAGACCTGGAGCTTTGAGACCTTCAGGGGTGATATTTTACCGGAAGGGCCGATGCACACAAGGTTGTCTCTGGAATGGGCCGTTCCGTTAAAGATTTTCCCAACAGCCAGCCGGCCTACGTAATCCGAATAGCCCAGGTCTGATACGAGCATCTGGAACGGTGCGTCGGGATCGTGGGACGGACCGGGAATCTTCTCGAGGATAGTGTCCAGAAGGACGTGGAGATTTTTCCCCTCTTCGGCCAGGGTCCTCTGGGCGATACCGTCCCGGCCAACCGCGTAAAGCAGCGGAAATTCGAGCTGATCGTCCGTAGCGTTCAGGTCGATCAAAAGATCGTAGATCTCGTCCAGGACCTCGTCAGGCCGGGCATCCTGCCGGTCGATCTTGTTGATGACCACGATGATCTTCAGGCGGGCCTCCAGGGCCTTTCTGAGAACAAACCGGGTCTGGGGCAGCGGACCCTCCGAGGCGTCCACCAGAAGGATCGCGCCGTCGGCCATGGAGAGGGCCCGTTCCACCTCGCCGCCGAAATCCGCGTGGCCGGGGGTGTCGATGATATTGATGCGGACCCCTTTCCACAAGACCGAACAGTTCTTGGCGGCGATCGTGATGCCACGCTCCCGCTCAAGGTCCAGGTTGTCCATGAGCCGTTCATTAACCTCCTGGTTGTCCCTGAACATGCCGCTCTGGCGGAATAGGGCGTCC
>JAZDGZ010000131.1:0-2390 GCA_043806375.1 Pseudomonadota bacterium
GTGGAAAAGGGAGTTTACTTTCTCGGAAGGGATGTCTATACTAAAAGGAAAGGGGATATCGGCCGGTTTCGTGACCTGAAGGAATAATAAATAGGGGAGGGCACCATGCGCTGGAAATGGATTATTCTCGGTCTTTGTGGACTGATCGTCGCATTGATCATAGCCGTATACGTGATCCTGTCAACATACAATTTCAACAGTCTCAAACCCCAGATCACGAAGGCGGCCAGGGAAGCTACAGGCCGCGAGCTGACACTGGGCGGCGACATCCGCCTCAAGATCGGCCTGATCCCTGCCCTTGTGGTGGAGAATGTGAGCTTTCAAAATGCCCCGTGGGGATCACGACCAGAGATGGCTAAAATCAAGCGCTTCGAAGTGCAGGTGGCCCTGTTGCCTCTCCTCTCCAAGACCATTCAACTCAAACGAGTGATCTTGGTGGAGCCGGACATCTTGATTGAGACCGATAAATCCGGGAGGTCGAACCTCGCCTTTGGAACTGAGAAGAAGGCAATTCCTGAGAAGCCAAAGGAAGAACCTCCTGCGAAAAAGGGGATGAAAATGCCCTCCCTCGCCGTGGACGAATTTCGGATCGAGAAGGCAAAGGTGACGTACAGAGACGACCGAACGGGAAAGACCATGGTTGTTTCGCTGGAGAGCCTGACGGCTTCTGCGAAGGGCACGGAGAGCCCAATCCAACTGAAACTGAAAGGGGCCTATAATGCCGAACCTTTCGAAGTCGAGGGGGTCCTTGGCTCCTTGGCTGGCCTGACGGGTCCGGGAAACCCGTGGCCGATCAAGGTGACGGCCAAAGCTTTTGGCACGACGCTCACTCTGGATGGTACGATCAAGGATGTCCAAGCACAGAGTGGGATCGATCTTGGCTTCGGAGTGAAAGGAAGCGATCTGGCGACACTGGGAAAGGCCTCTGGCAAACCTCTTCCACTGAAAGGGCCTTTCGATGTCTCAGGCCGCGTGAGCGACCCGGCTCCAAAGACCTACAGGATCTCTAACCTTAAGGTGGCCCTGGGAGGCAGTGATCTGGCTGGCACGGTGGAGGTCCGGATAGCGGGGCAGAAACCGGCGTTGATGGCCAACCTGTCGTCACAGAAACTGGATATCCGTTCGATGATGCCCGAGGGCGCGAGTTCGGGAACCGCGAAGACGGCAGAGAAGGCCTCCAAGGAATCCCCGAAGACAGCGCAGACCCGTGAGAGACTCCTGCCGAACGACCCTCTTCCACTGGAGGCACTGGGACAAGCGGATGCCAAGGTCAAGTTTCAGGCGGGGCAACTCCTCCTTCCGATGATCACCCTGACCGACGTGAGCGTCGACATGAACCTCTTGGACGGGCGCCTTGCAATCAATCCCTTCAAGGCCGGGATGTCCGGGGGGAAACTGAACGCTCAACTTGATTTGCAGGCGCAAGGGAAGATGGCGGTCCTGAGTGCGGTAATGAACGTCGAGGGGGTCGGTCTCGGCCCGTTACTGAAGGAGGTTCGGAAGATTGACGGCATTGAGGGTCGCCTCGACGCCGATCTCAACCTGAAGGGCCGTGGGGGGTCCGTCGCAGCGATCATGGGAGGACTGGACGGAAAGTCAGTCATCACAATGAAAGAGGGAAAGATTGACAACACGTATCTTGATCTTCTGGCCGGCGACCTAAAGGGCAGCCTTTTTAACCTCCTTGGCCTATCGCCCCAGGACTCCAAGTTCACGGCCATTAACTGTTTTGTCAGCGGTTTCAACATCAAGGAGGGTCGTGCCGACACGACCGCCCTTGTGATCGATACGGACCAGATGAATGTGATCGGCGAAGGCGAGATTGACCTGAAGACGGAGAAGCTGAATCTGGCCTTTAGCCCCTCCCTCAAAGGGGGAACAGGAACTCGCAGGACGGACAGGGTGAAGGCAAGTCTGAGCGAGCTGACCAAAGGGTTCAGACTGAGCGGCACCCTGGCCAATCCGTTTCTGGGCATGGATACGACTCAGACCGCGACCAGCATTGACAAAGTCATTGGCAGTATTCTGGCGGGTCGAAAGGGTTCACTAGCAACGTCATCCAGTGGGGCCCAGGCGGACGAGAATCTCTGCCCGAAAGCGATTGAAGCCGCCAGGAAAGGTGTAAAGATGTCTGCGGCCGCGAAACAGGAAAAGAAAGAAACGCCCCCACCGGTTCAGACTCCAGCCCAGGGGATCAAAGAGCTTGGCAAGGACCTCCAGAAGCTCTTCGGGAGATAGATCTGCTTCAGGACGAAAGCCATCGCTGGGGAACGGAAGCGGACCCTTCGATACGTTTCAGTTCCAAAGCCATCCCAGGAAGAATGCGATCGTTAGAAAAGCCAGAAGAGGAATCACCTGTGAGCGGTTCATCCTGGGGAGCATGAGAGGGA
>JAZDGZ010000132.1:0-2318 GCA_043806375.1 Pseudomonadota bacterium
CCTGCTTCCGTGATGGTGTGATCCCGGCCAGGTCCTACGACCCATTCAACCGCCCCTTCGATGACGAATCCGAGTTGTTCTTGAACATGTTTGTGGGGATCCATGGTGGCCCCTTTATCAAGACGCGCAATGAGTCCCCCAATGTTATTTCCTCGCACGGCCACAACATCCGTGTTGACAGGGGACTTCCTCCATTCCATTGCTTTCGTGTCAACGAATTTAGCCATTTTTGGTATTCCTTCCTAGCTTTGTGTGGTGGGTGCCTGAATCGGCCAAAAGCACCTATTTGCCCAACGCTGGGGGACATCTTCCCTTCTGACCGGTCTTTGACCGATGATCACCGATGTCTCAACTCGAAAGGAGGTTCATTCTTAAAAGAAAACTCCCAGCATTGGTGATTCTACCAATTCCCAACGAACTTGGCAAACACTATCTCCTGGATATACCTGGGCCTGTCTAAGCACCGCTTTGAAGGCCACCCCGTCAACTTGAGGATGTAATCCAAGAGAAACTTTCAAGGCAAGTGAAGGAGGTTCTTGACAACAAACAGGCAGATCGTCTACTTATGAAACTATTTAATTCAGGATAGGGGCCCTGTGGTAAAGAGGGCTGAAGGAGTAAGGGATGTCGGATGAGACCCTAAGGTACGAAGAAAAAGGCGGGGTGGCTGTCATCACCTTGCTAAGGGCGGTAGAAAACCTGGACGCAATGGCCCAACTGAGTGCGGAAATCTCGGAATGTTGCCAACGCTTTGGAACGAACGGCGAAACCAGGGTGCTCGTGGTTACGGGCGAGAGAGCAGACGCCTTCTCCATGGAAAAGGCGATGAGGGATATGGGAAAGGGAAGGGCCGAATTTATTTCTATTGCCGAGCCCATCGCCGCCTTGGAGAGACCGGTCCTTGCGGGTATCCCGGGAGATGCAAGAGGCCCGGGGCTGGAACTGGCCCTGGCCTGCGATGTGCGGATTGCTGCAGAGGGCGCCCGTTTTGCTCTGCCCCATGTCAAGGCCGGAGTCATGCCATGGGACGGAGGGACCCAAAGACTGCTCCGAACGGTCGGAAAAGGGAAGACGCTGGAAATGATCCTCACGGGTGAGTCGATTGACGCCCAGGAAGCGAATCGGATCGGGCTTGTCAGCCGCTGCGTGCCGGCAGCAGAAGTGATCACAACGGTCATGAAGATGGCTCAGGAGATGGCCGCCAAGAGTCCGATCTCCCTGGATTACTGCAAAGAGGCGATCAACAAGGGGATGGACCTTACCCTGCAACAGGGACTTCGCCTGGAGGCGGATCTTTATTATCTGATGCATACCACCAGGGACAGGGAGGAAGGGATCAAGGCCTTTAAGGAAAAGCGTAAACCGGAATTTAAAGGAATCTGAGTTTTTTGGACTCGTGGGTGAATAGATGAGCGGTTTTGAAACGGTGATTTTAGAGAAGATGGAGGGGATTGCCTATGTGACCCTGAATCGTCCAGAGGCCTTGAATGCGTATAACATTCAGATGAGGGATGATCTCTATGAGGTCCTTCGGGCCATTAGGGACGATGACGAAGTAAGGGTCGGGATTCTCAAAGGGGCAGGGGAGAAGGCCTTTTGTGCCGGTGCGGATCTGAGCGAATTTCTTACGGCGCCCCCTCCCGTGGAGGCGAGGAGGGTCCGTTTTGAGAGGGATGTGTGGGGCCTTTTTGTGAGCCTTCCCCAGCCCATGATAGCCGTCCTCCACGGGTACGTCCTGGGATCGGGCATAGAGATGGCCCTGTGCTGCGACATACGAATTACATCCCCGGAAACCAAATTTGGCCTCCCCGAGATGGGGCTGGGGATCATCCCGGCGGCAGGCGGCACCCAGACCCTGCCTCGGACCATCGGAAGGTCCAGGGCCCTCGAGATGCTTCTGACGAACCGGTGGATCGGGACGGAAGAGGCCTATCAGTTCCAATTGGTCAACAGGATTGTGCCAAGGGAGGAACTGCTGGGGACCGCAGAACAGATGGCGCGAAAAATCGCCTCCTGTGATCCTGCTGCCGTGAGATCCGCTAAGCAGGCCGTGGTGAGAGGCATGGATATGAGCCTTCGAGAAGGCCTGAACCTCGAAAGGATTCTGGCGTCGCAACTCAAGGCAAGGCGATCTGAGAAGAACTGAAGGCGCGATGAAGATGAAGGAGCGAACGAAGAGATTATGAATACGACGGACTTTTTGAGTATTGGCAACGCGATCTGCCCTGACCGGCACCTCATGGTCTTCGAGGGGACAAGGCGGTCCTTTTCAGAGACTTACGAAAGGGTCAACAGGCTGGCCAATGCCCTGAGAGGGC
>JAZDGZ010000133.1:0-2149 GCA_043806375.1 Pseudomonadota bacterium
CTGGCGGTCATTTCGCCCGTTTTTTTTGGGCGATCCACAGAAACCTTTTCGGTATAAATGGTCGAGACGTCTTTTAAGATGCGGCTCCCGGCCGTAACCTGGACCGTTTTCGGATCGATTTCCACTTCGGATATGATGAGATGTTCGGGCAATTTCCCAACCCAGTCGACCTGTACGGGCAAGTCCTTCGTCACAGGCATGTCCAGGGTAACCACAATCATCGGTGTCCCTATATTGTTAAGGCGAATGCCCGGAGGCAGAGAGACGTTATCCGGCGTGATCTTGAAGGCGTTGGCGCCGACGACGGCCTTGCTCAGGTCCAAGCGCACATTGACCTGTTCGGGACGAATAGACCTGATGAGTGCCCCTGACCCATTGACCTCGAGACTGACGGTGTTCTTGGATGTCCCGAGGATCTCCATGCCCGGATCACGATTCATGTAGTCAATGGGCACCTCAATCGTCATCAAGGTATCCAAGCCCCTCGTCAGGCTGAACCATACCCCTACGATCAAGAGAAAGGAAACCAAGGCCACCATGCCAAGTTCGATCCTCTTCTTCTTTACCGGACTGCGCTGTTTCCGGGAGATCCCCACGTGCTGCTCCAGGATTTCTGATAGTTCCCCCTTATGCCCCATGGCACTGAGACTGCGGCCTTTTGCGACAGAGACCTTCCCGCTCTCCTCGGAGACGACGATGACCAGGGCATCTGTCAACTCGGCCAGGCCTGCAGCGGCTCTATGCCGGGTGCCGTAATGGCTCGGGAGGTCCTCCCGGTGAGAGAGGGGAAGGATAACGCCGACCTCCGTAATCCTATCCCCCTGAACAATGGCGGCACCGTCATGGACAGGGTTGTCATGCCAGAAAATACTCAAGATCATTTCATTGGACACCAGGCCCTGCCAACCTATCCCGCTGTGGACGGACTCGGTGAGATCTTCGTTGCCCGGGAGGACGATGAGGGCGCCCACTTGCCTTCGAGCGAGTTCAAAGGCGCTTTCCACGAGTATCTCAACCGGCGTCTCCGATGCGCTGCGGGGGAATCCCCAGAAAATGGATTTCAGGTTCTTTGCCTGAAGGACGGAGCGGATCTCGTTCCTGAAGACAACGACAATGATCAGGGCGGCGACCGCAGTGATGCCTTGTATGGCCCAACTGGTGACGATCAGCCCGAGCGAGTCGGAGAGCCTTTGAAAAAACCAGAGCAGGGCAATCCCGATCAGGACCCTGAAGGCGTTGGTTCCTCTCAAAAGGGCATAGAGTCGAAAGATGATATAGCTGTTCAAGGTGATATCGACCACATCCTGCCAGCGAATGCTCATTAAGAAGAGAATGACTTTAGCCATGGAAGATCAGTCCGTAATGCTGAATCTCAAGATGCGAAATACCTGTCCTTTTTGATCCGTGACCTCAACACGCCAGGGACCTTTGTCCGCCTCTCGAAGCTGGATGCTGCTGCGTGTCGCCCAACGAGGGGGTTTGACGGTCAGTTTCAATCTGGTGACGAGTTCATCCCTGTAATACCAGTTATGGTAAACGACCGTCCTGCGAGGGACCGGATCAAAAGAGGTCAAGCAGATGACCCTGCCGATGCTGACCGGAAAGACGACCCCCTGGTTATGGGGGGTGTTCTCTCTGATTTCCTCGCATATGGTCGCTTGGGCCAAGGTGAGACCTTCAAGGTTCGCAGGCGGTGAAGAAGTGCCCTCCTGTTGGGGAAGGGCGCGAGCCGAGAGGACAAATAGGGTCCACAAGAGCGCGAGGCTGAATGTCAAGGTCTTGCATCTCATGATCATCCCCATAATATCATGAAGAGGAGACGAATGCATCAGGGGTGTCGCGGCGCCGCTTATTTTCATGGTTTTTTCCGGTTGTCTCTAGCCATCGAAGGGCTTGTGGTCATGGCCCCTGTGAGGATGAAACGCATCGCCTTTTCAATGGACATATCGACCCCGCGCAAGGCGGAGCGTGGGACCATGAGGGTGTGCCCCCCGATCTGGTAACTCAAGGGCATATATACAGCCACGGTCTCCTCTGTTCCGATACCTTTTGGAAGGTCGCTGAAGTCTTTTCTGGTGACAAACCCCATGGCTTCCATCCCGGCCTATAGAAATGATCCGGGATGACAAGCCTGATCAGTCTTCCCAAT
>JAZDGZ010000134.1:0-4009 GCA_043806375.1 Pseudomonadota bacterium
TTCGGAAAAGCCGTGGCAAAATCAGGGATCAAGGTGAGAAAAACCGGTCGTTTTTTCGCCAACAATACCAAAAATTTCAAACAGGACGTGGATGTGTGTGTGGAGGCGGGAAGCGACAATCTCCGCATTATATTGATGTATCTCAACGAGCAAACATTGCTCGATCAGCTCAAGGCGTTCCCTGCCATGGTGGATTATATCCACTCGCAGTACAAAATGGAGGTATGCTGGGGAATGTCTGACTGCCCCCGGGCCAGCATGGACTTAATCCGGAAGGTTTACACGGAAGGGGTGGCAGCGGGTGGAGACAAGGCCGGGCTCTTCGATACCTTCGGCGTAGCAAACCCTCCCGTCATGAAATACCTGGCAACCAAGATCAGGGAAATGATCCCTCCCACCATGAAGCTGATGAACCATTGCCACAACACCTTTGGGCTGGCCACGGCTAACACGCTGGCATGCGTGGAAGGAGGAGCGGACGAGGTGGATGTGGTCATCAACGGGTACGGGGATGAGGCAGGCAATGCCTCACTGGAAGAGGTGGTGGTGAGCCTGGAGGCCCTGTACGGCATTGACACAGGGATGAAGCTTGGGTTGCTCAACAAATATTCCCAACTGGCCATAGAAAAGGGGAAAATTCCTATTCAGCCTCACAAAGCGATCGTGGGGGGAAATGCCTTCCTCCGGCCGATGTATATCTGGGCGGGGATCGACATGGCCAAAGAATCCTGGATGCTCCATGAACCGTTGAGTGCCCACTTGGTAGGGACCCAATCCACGGTCGTATTCGGGCCAGAGGGAAGTCTCGACGACGCGCCGATCGAGAAGAAATTGCGGGAACTGGGCATTCCATATACGCCTGCCGATGTGGTGCGTGTTCGGAAGACCGTAGAGGCGGCGCTCCTTGAGGAGCACACGGTTAAGGTCAGACGCAGAAGATATGTCAGCGAGTCGGAATTTGAGGATATTCTCCGTAAAGTGATGGCAAAGAAATAATGCAGTCAGGAGGCATGCCCCATGATGACAACTGCAAAACCTGGGAAAGGGAAGAAGGCCGTACCGTCCGATCAGAAATTACTTTTGACTGCTGTGGGGGATGTATTCCTCCCTGGAACGGTTCGTTTTGTGGACGGAAAGATCCTGGAATCCGATGAAAAAATGGGGGGGACCGTTTTTGACAAGGTGGCCCCGTATTTCCGGAAATCAGATGTTAACTTCTGCAATCTGGAAGCCCCCCTCTCCGACAAAGGAACCCCACAGGCCGGAAGATATGCCGCCTTCAGATCCTACCCCGGTATGGTGGAAGTTCTGAAAAAGGGAAAAATCGATTTTGTTTCAATCGCAAACAATCACAGCATTGACTATGGCTGGGAGGCACTCTCAGATACCATGGATCTTCTCAAACGGAACGGGATTGGCTCTTCCGGTGGAGGGAAGAACATGGAAGAGGCCAGGAAACCGGCTCTGGTTGAGAAAAAAGGCCTCACCATCGGGCTTCTTTCCTACACGGCAAATGTCAACACCCCCCTCGGATTCAAGGCAAGTCAGGAGCGTGCGGGCCTGGCCCCGATGAGAATCTCCCCGTTTTTTCAGCCTGACCATACGAATCGAGAAGATGTAGAAGAGATGAGGAAGGATGTGAAGAGGTGGAAGGCCTTGGCCGATTTCCTTGTCGTCTCTTTTCACTGGGGAATCTCGGAGGGCGGGACTCATACCGTATCCTTGCACCAAAAGGTCATTGCCCGCCATGCCATTAATGCAGGCGCCGATCTCATCCTGGGCCACCATCCCCACGCCCTACAGGCGGTCGAGATCTATAAGAACAAGCCGATATGCTATAGCCTCGGAAACTTTGTTTTTGCTTTAGAGGAGGGATTCCCGAGGGAAACCATGCTTTTTCAGTGCCGGATCTCTCGCCATAAGATCCACGAGGTAAAATTTCTGCCGGCCTACGTTTCGAAGCAGGGGCAACCTGAGGTTGTTTCTCCCGAGCAAGGGCAGGGGCTGGAAATCGTCTCCCTCATGAGGAGGCTCTGTTCACCGTTTGGAACGAGGCTTGTTGTCCAAAAACAGGCTGAAGAAGTGATATTGAAAGGAAAGAACCTTGCAAAAAAGTGACCGGCTTTCAGCACTTTTCTTTATAGGACTTTCCCTTTTTGTTTGCCAGCAATCAACCCACATTGGCCTGGGAACCCTTTGGAACCCGGGCGCGGGGCTCATGCCCTTTGGTGCCGGGGCTAGTGTCGGTCTTTTAGCTTTGGGGCTTCTGGGTAGATCATTGCTTACAAAAGAACCCCAAATTGAATCTGAACGGGAGAAAGGATCCCTTAGCAAAGGAAGGTTCTTACTGATTTGCACCTCCCTGTTTGTTTACGCCATCGCCGTCCAGTGGCTTGGATTTGTCCTCTCCACTTTCCTTTTCGTCCTTTTGATGCTTGGCAATATCGAATCTGAAACATGGTGGCGTATCCTGATAAAGGCAGTCCTGATTACTACTGGCAACTATTTAATCTTTGTAACATGGCTTGGGATTAGCCTGCCCAAAGGATTCTTTGACTGGTAGCCCTTTATTCCTGAAAGACTCGGTTGTGCGGGCTCACCGGTCTTGTGATCGGGGGACTGCTTGAGATTGCCTATAAATCACACTTACTTTTAACAAGCGTCGCATGGATTTTTTTGCATTCACCCTTTGATTGGAAAGGAGGTGAAAGACAGAAGGGATCAATTCCATCATTCCCGGCACGTTTTGTTATTATGAAGCCGTTGATCTTTTTCTGCGAGGACCTTCAATGGCGTTCAGCGTGTGCCGGGCAAACCAGTGGGCAATCGCCTGTCAGAATCCATGGTCAAGGTCATCAGGGTAACCATGATAGAGTCGGGACCCTCATTCTCACGGAGGGAAATACAGTATGAACGGACTTTTGATTTAACATGTAAGGAGGCAGCTATGAGAACTGGAGGACAAAGACATTTGAAGCGAAGAATTTTCTTATGGGCAATACTGGCAGTGGGGCTTTTTTCAATATGTGGTCCGGCCCCCACTCAGGGACAAGAGGCGGCATTCCCCACGAAGCCGGTAGAGATTATCGTGCCCTTTGGTCCGGGAGGCATCATTGACACAGGGGCCCGAATCTTTTCGGACGCCCTTTCCAGGGAGTTGAAAACGTCTGTGGTGATCAAAAACGTGACAGGCGGGGGCGGGCTGATGGGTTCTACGGCTTTCTATAATAATACCAAGCCTGACGGCTACACCTTACTCGCAGCGAGCGGTGGAGCTGTGATTTCAAAGATCCTCTTATCCAAAAATCCCGCGTTTGATCCAAGAAAAGATTTTTTGCCCGTGGCCTATATTGCTGATGCCCCTGTGGCGATGTCGGTACCCAAGAGTTCACCTTTCAAATCATTCGACGAATTTCTAAAATTTGCGCAAGACAACCCGGGCCGGCTTAAAGGAGGGGTTTCCAGCCTTGGCGGAGAAACCCACATCCTGTTCGTCACCCTCACCGGAGAAAAGAAGATAGAGACCAAGATGATTCCCTATCCGGCGACCGGGCAACTGGTGACGGCCATGCTTGGAGAACACCTGGATTGGATGACTTTGTCGCTTCCGGCAACCATGCCGTATGAAAAGTCCGGGGATGTAAGGATCTTATTGCTTACCGACAGGTCTTCGGAGCTTCCCGGCGTTCCTTCAGGACCTGATGTGGGTATACCCAGTGCATCAGTCAGCATATGGATGGGGCTTTTCGCACTTCCCCAGACTCCGAAACCGGCCTACGATAAACTGGTATCGGCCGTGAATGCGGCCTGTAAAGACGCGGAAACGTCTCAAAAACTAGCCAAGGCAGGCTTCAATGTATCGTACAAAAACCCGCAGGTGTTTTCCAAGTTGCTCGATGATCAATGGGACATCTTTTCTCGGGCTCTTGATGCATCCGGCCTGAAAGCCAAATAATATGGGGTCCTTGAGCAATTTCCTCTTCGGCACGGCGCCGCCTCAGCAGTCAAA
>JAZDGZ010000135.1:0-4475 GCA_043806375.1 Pseudomonadota bacterium
CAGCTTCAGCCTCTGGGGAAGGTAATTGTCGAAGAAAGCCTTGCCGCAGCGATGGCTGCTTATGACCAGATGGAAGCATATGCAGGGTGTACAATAGAAAGAGAAGATCCATCAGCGGATTCTTATGAAAAACCCAATTGGATAGATCTGCTTTTCGAGGATGCCAGTACTTCAGGCCCTTATATCCATGCGGCAGCCACCGCCCTTAAGGTGAAAACCGGTGTTTGGCGTACCATGCGCCCGGTCATTGACCTTCAGCAATGTAATCGGTGTACATTGTGCCGTATCTTCTGTCCGGATGGTGTCATCAGTCTGGATGCCAAAGGATATCCGCAGATCAACTACGAGCATTGCAAAGGCTGCCTGATTTGCTTATTGCAGTGTCCTCTCCACGCAATAGATGCCATACCTGAACCCAGACAGGAAGGAGATATCTCATGACACGCAAGCTCTTAACAGGAAACAGTGCTGCGGCCTGGGGTGCCCGTCTTGCCAGAGCAGACTACATACCAGCCTTTCCAATTACTCCCCAGACTGAGATCATCGAAACCATTGCCCATTGGATTGACGAAGGCCAGATGGACAGCAGGATGACGACCATGGATTCTGAGCACTCCATGATAACCGCAGCAGGAGCTGCGGCCACAACAGGGGTGCGCACTTTTACCGCAACCTCCAGCCAGGGATTATTGCACGGGATGGAGATGATTTACACAGTAGCGGGTTGGCGTACACCTTTTGTCCTTGTTAATGTCTCAAGGGCATTGTCTGCACCTATCACTCTTGAACCTGACCACAACGACGTTCTGGCCGCACGCGACAGCGGTTTTCTCCAGATTCACTGTGCGACCTGTCAGGAGGTGCTTGATTCGGTCCTGCTGGCCTATCGGTTAGGGGAAGATAAAAGGGTGCGGCTTCCTGTTATCGTTAATCTGGATGGCTTCTATCTCTCCTTTACCCGTGAGCCAGTAAAAATTCCCGATGACAAAAAGGTTGATCAATTCTTGCCCCCCTATGATCCGGGAGAGACCCAATTCCGCGCAGGAGATCCCATTTCCCAGGGCGTTATCGTTCTTGGAGGTTCTCAATACTCTTATTTTCGTTATGAAACTCATCTTGCTTCCCTGAATGCCTTAGAGGTATTTGAAGAGGCGTCTAAAGAATTTGAAGAACTTTTCGGAAGGTCTTACCGGGCGGTTGAAGAATACCGAACGGAAGATGCGGAAGTTATCTTTTTCATGATGGGATCGTTTGCCACAAAGGCCAAGGATGCCGTGGATCGCCTGCGGAGCGTTGGGCGCAAGGTAGGGCTCCTCCGGCCACGTCTCCTCCGGCCATTTCCGGTAAAGGCGATTGTCCACGCACTCGCCGGCAAAAAGGGAGTCGCCGTCATTGACCAAAACATTTCTTTGGGAAAGGGAGGTATCCTTTATACCGAGCTTGCTTCTGCCCTTTATAGCATGACGGACAGTCAGCCTGTTCTGGTCAGTTTTATTGGAGGGCTGGGGGGCCGTGACATCACTCGTGAAGAGTTTTACGAGATGGTTGCGGTGACTATGAAGGCAATCGAGACAGGTAATGCCCCACCTCCCAGGCTCCTCTATAGCAAGGAAGAACTGATGCAGATGAGAGGGCTCCAGTCAATAGCCAGAGTCCACCAGCGAAAGGGGAGGGGAAAAAGATGAAAGAAAGGGATTTCAAAAGCATAAAGGATCTGCCTTCCACTCATGTGTTGGGGCCTGGAACACCTATTTGTGCCGGCTGTGGGGCATTAGAAGGTATCAAAATATTTTGTGATATCCTGGGAGAAAAGACTGTTTTTGTAAATGCAGCCGGGTGTATGACTTTGCTTACGGTTTACCCTTTTACTCCCTTTAAGGGTTCCTGGATCTATACCGCCATGCCTTCAGCCCCTGCCGGAGCCCAGGGAGTACGAGATGCTCTGGACTTACTGATACGAAAAGGGCGCCTGAGGCCCGAGGAGGATCTCAAGGTCGTGGTCCTAACTGGGGACGGTACTGCCTATGGGATGGGACTATCTTCTACTTCTGCCGCCATATATCGGGGGCTGGATTTCATCTATATCTGCTACGATAACGAGGGCTACGGAAACACCGGATATCAATTTTCAGCAGCCACTCCTCATGCAGCACGAACAGCCACCAGTAAAGGGCCAGAGGGTTACCAGAGATATAAAAAGGACCTGTTTTCTATCTGGGCTGCTCATAGGCCTGCTTATGTGGCTACTGTGGCAGGTGCTGAACCTCTGGATCTGGCACGAAAAATTGAAAAAGCAAAGGATCTCAAGGGCTCCAAACTATTCATAGCTTTTTCCCCTTGTCCGACAGGCTGGCATTTTGAACCGGCAAGGGCGATTGAGGTTGGTAAACTTGCCGTCAAAACAGGTGTATGGCCTCTCAAGGAATACCTTAATGGAGAAGTGGTGCATACCAATGTCCCGCTTCCTAAGGGCAAACGTCCGCTGGTTGAAGAATATCTGAAGCTGCAAGGGCGATTTGCCCACCTTTTCAGCCCGACGCGGAACGAAAAGGTTCTGGAAAAGATTCAGACAGGGGTAGATGATTATTGGGAGGGCATTGTCTAGAAAATACTATAGGCTGATGAAAATCATGCTTTCGATGGTATTATTTTAATTTTGGATTGCAGATTTCGGATTTTGGATTAAAGGAATTCCATCAATTTTATAAAAAAATGGTGGACCCGCCTGCCATGCAATAAATATGTCCTATCCATTTTGTCCATTATGCCCACAGGAACAAAGCGGCAAAACTAAGTTATGCGAAATACCTGCCCGCCACCTGTCTGCAATGCCCTCGAAGGAGGCGGGCTTGCTCAGGCAAGGCAGGCGGGGAGGCATTGCGGGCAGGGCGAAGCGATACATCAAATCCGCAATCCGCAATCCGCAATCCGAAATTTTTCTAGGGGGAGGATAAAATAGCCGTGACCGAATACGAAAAAAGTTACTTCCATTCTGAAGGCACAGTTCCCCTTCTCGGTCTAACCATACCCGAATACTTTATCCAGATTGCTAAACGGTTTCTGGACCAGGAGGCGGTGGTCTCAATTCCCCAGAGTAAACGCCTCACTTATACTGCTCTGTCAGAGTCGGTGGACCTTTTAGCCAGGGGTCTTGTTGCCTCAGGTTTTGGCAAAGGGGACCGGATCGGCATATGGTCAACCAATAATCTGGAATGGCTCCTTCTTCAAATGGCTACGGCGCGCATAGGGACTATTCTCGTGACCATTAATCCTGCCTATCGCTTGAAGGAGCTGTCATACGCTTTGAGCCATTCCGAGGTTCAAGGACTCTTTGTCATACCATCATTCAGAACCAGTGATTATATCTCAATGCTGGTAGAACTGATTCCTGAGCTAAAAAACGCCAAAGCCGGAGAGTTAAAAAACCATGATTTACCCCTCTTAAGGCAGGTAGTTCTGTACGACCCGGTTGCGCCCATGGAGACCCGCCGTTCTTATCCTGGCTTTAATACGTGGTCGGATATCCTTGAACAGGCCGGATCTGTTTCCTTAAAAGAACTTGACAAAATCACTGCATCTTTAGACATTGACGATCCCATTAACATCCAATATACTTCAGGCACCACCGGTCATCCAAAAGCGGTAGTGCTGTCCCATCACAACATTCTCAACAATGCTTATTTTGTCGGTTTAGCCATGCACTTTACAGAAAAAGACAGGCTTTGTGTGCCTGTCCCCTTTTACCACTGTTTTGGCATGGTGCTGGCCAATCTGCTCTGTTTCTCTCACGGAGCCTGTATTGTTATTGCCTGTGAGCATTTTGATGCCTTAGAGATTTTGAGAGCAATAGAAGCTGAGAAATGCACAGCCATTCATGGCGTGCCTACTATGTTTATTGCTGAGATGGAGCATTCGGAGTTCAAAAACATTGATACTTCCACTCTGCGGACAGGGATCATGGCTGGAGCGCCTTGTTCACCGGTACTTATGAAGCGGGTGATACAAGAGATGCACTGCCGGGAAATCCTCATTGGCTATGGCGAGACCGAGGCATCTCCCATAACGCACCTGACATGCCGAGACGATAGTATGGAACGCCGCATTATGACCGTGGGTAAAAACCTTCCTTATCAGGAAGCGAAGGTGGTCAATGTTGACACCGGCGCAACACTGCCCATTGGGCAAAGCGGCGAGATCTGTTTTCGAGGCTATCATATTATGAAAGGCTATTATGGAGATCCTGAGGCTACAGAAGAAGCCATTGATAAAAACGGCTGGCTCCACTCCGGCGACCTGGGAACGATGGATGCTGACGGATATGTGCGTATTACGGGAAGATTGAAGGAGATGATCATACGGGGTGGCGAGAATATCTATCCCAGAGAAATTGAGGATTTTATCTATGGTCATCCCAAAGTCGCCGTGGTGGCAGTTTTTGGCGTGCCTGATGAATACTACGGCGAGGAAGTCATGGC
>JAZDGZ010000136.1:0-7013 GCA_043806375.1 Pseudomonadota bacterium
CGGATCACCATTCGACTTGATCGTGACATTATCGACTGGTTCCGGTCCCAGGTGGAGGAACAAGGCGGGGGTAACTACCAGACGATACTCAACGATGCCCTCCGCCAATATATTGAACGTCAGGAACAACCCCTCGAAGAAATCCTTCGCCGTGTCGTCCGAGAGGAGTTGCAAGCTACTCAATAGTCCATGCTGACTCCCGTGACGATCCACGCAACGAACCGTCAACAAATCAACTCTCGATTAAGATCGGGGGTGAACATCCGAAGATGCGCCTGCATTGATGATTTACTGCGAGAGGTGACGAAAAGTGAGTGACACCCTTCCGCCGATAGAACAACGGTACAAAGAAATGCTGTTGGCTCGAACCCCATCAGAGAGAATGCGAATGGTGAGCAGAATGTATGATTCAGCCAGAAAGCTTGTAATCTCAAGCGTACAAAATGGAAAGCAACAACTCACTGCCTCCCAATTGCGTGGACAACTTTTTCTGCGTATGTATGCCAATGATTTCACGGTTGCCGAAAGGGAAAGGATTGTTCATAAGATTCCTAACATGGAATTGACCAAGGACAGCTAAGCCTCCGGTCAATTGCCCGGCGTACTGAAGACACTTAATTTCCGCCCGAGAGACCACCAAAATACATAGGATTTAGAGGCGGATACTTTCTACCCGCCTGTATCCCTATTTTTCTCGGGAAGTGAGTACTTTTTACCCGAATCCACGTGCCCCTCCTCCCCGAAAAAATCCTGCCGTGAATCACCGACACCATAATCCGTATAATACTGGATAGTTAGATGACGCTGCCACTTTGTGGCACAGTCCTTGCTTTTTTATGGGGTCAAGAGCGCAATAATGGAGGGTTAGCCATGACAATCTCAGAAAGTCCAATCAAGGATCGTTCAGCAATAGTGACCGATCCGGTATGCGGTATGAGTGTGGTCCCAGGCGAGACAAAACTGGTCTCTCTCTACGAGGGACGCAGCTACTGGTTTTGCGCCGAGGGCTGCCGAGAGGCCTTTGAGGCAAATCCCGGAAAATACCTTGATCGCAAGAAGACCAAAGGGAAGGGTTGGTTCAGCCGGTACCTGGCACGCATGGCCAAGGCCAACCAGGAAGAGTTCGGCTGCAGCGGCCCGAAATGTCACTGAACAAACATTGACGTCCGAGACAGATAGGAGGGCAGTACCATGGGCAATTTACTTCCATTGATCATCGTGGGATTCTTCGTATACCTCGTCTTTTTTAGAAGGGGCGGAATGGGATGCTGCGGCAGCCATGCCGACCACGATACGGGTCGCGCCCGGGAAGTCCGTTCCAACAGGGAACCCTATAGTAGCCGGGAGGAAGATGTGATCGATCTTCGCGAGGATCAGTACACCGTCCTGACATCCGGGGACGATGGGCCCCGCCGATCCCAGGGGGAAGCATCAGAGGAAAAATCAACTTGGGCGAATTGAAACCGCAACGGCAGAATCCGCTGCAAGTATTGTTAGACATAAACAAGCGGTGAGCTTGACAAGAGAGAGGATGAAGTCATGAAAAAATTAGCAGTCATTCTGGGAATCGTCTTGGCCGCCACGGCCTTCACCTTTCCTGCCTATGCCATGGGAGGTGGCATGGGAGGAGGCGGCATGATGGGTAACTCCGGATCCGACCTTATGGATTGGTTCCGGCAGGGGCAAAACAGAAGTGGATATGCCGGCCCCGCCGCCGAAGAGAGAAAACAGATCGGGGCAGTGGATCGGCAACACCAGGAGGATACCGTTTACTTGAAATATCAAATCGAGACCAAAGAGAAAGAGCTGGACGCCCTTCTGAACTCGACCAATCCTGATATGGAAAAGGTGAGGGCCCTTCACAGAGACATTCGCGACCTGAGGGCGGAGTCTGTTCAAGAACAGCGCCGCTACGAGGTTGAGGCGGGCAGGATGAATCCCAGGTACGGATCGGGTTCCTACGGGCGCCCGGGGGACAGAAGCAACGGCGGCATGGGCTATGGTGGTCCGATGGGAGGCTATGGTCGAGGCCGATGATGAAAAGCCTCTTCCCTCTTTTACCCACGGTCACAGAGACATCTCCCTTGACCTGATCAATCTCTGACAACTTGCCGTGATCTGGATTTGAATCCTTCAGGAAAGGGGTTTTACATTCCAGATGTCTCTGGCGTACTCGAGGACGGTACGGTCGCTCGAAAACTTGCCCATGCCGGCCGTGTTCAAAATGGAACGGCGCGTCCAGCCTTCGGTGTCCAGGTAACCCTCGTCGACCAGCCCTTGGCAATCCATATAGGAGCGGTAATCCGCCAGCACCATGAACGGATCGTTGTATGCAAATAGGCCATCCAGGACGGGCCTAAAAAGATCTCGCTCTCCGGGAGAAAAGAAGCCGGATGCAATCATGTCCAGGGCGGCACGCAACTCAGAATCCGAGCCGTAGTAGTCACGGGGTTGATATCCCTTGGAGAGTTTTTCTTTGACCTCGTCGGCCGTGAGACCGAACATGAAGATGTTCTCTTCCCCCACTTCTTCCATGATCTCCACGTTGGCGCCGTCCAGGGTGCCGATGATGAGCGCGCCGTTCAAGGCGAATTTCATGTTCCCCGTGCCCGAAGCCTCCATGCCTGCGGTGGAGATCTGCTCCGAGAGGTCTGCGGCCGGGATCACCTTTTCCGCCTGGGAGACGCAGTAATTGGGAAGAAAGATGAGTTTCAACATGTGATTCACGGCGGGATCGGAATTGACGGCCTGCGCCACGGAGTTGATGAGTTTGATGACCAGCTTTGCCATATAATAGCCGGGCGCCGCCTTTCCTCCGAAAATGATGGTTCGGGGCGCCTTTACCCGGTCCGGCTCAATCCTGATCCTGTCATAGAGGGTGATCACATGCAGTAGATTAAGGATCTGGCGCTTGTACTCGTGGATCCGCTTCACCTGAATATCGAAAAGGGAATCCGGATTGACCTGGATTCCCAGTTTACGGTTAATGTACCTGGCCAGCCGTCCCTTGTTTTCCCTTTTGACCCTCCGCCACTCGGCACGGAACTTGGAATCGTCGGCCATGGGGGCGATCGCCTCAAGCCGTGAGAGGTCCGTGATCCAGGCAGCACCGATGGTCTTGGTGATCAGGCGGGAGATGAGCGGGTTGGCGCTCAAGAGCCATTGCCGCGGGGTGATGCCGTTGGTCTTGTTATTCAAACGGCCCGGGAACATCTCGTGAAAATCATTGAAGACACCCTCCTTCAGGATCCTGGTGTGGAGCTCCGAGACACCGTTAACGGAGTGACTTCCCAGAACGCCCAGGTGGGCCATGCGAACAAGCTTCTCTGGCCCTTCCTGGATAAGGGACATCCTGCGGACTCGCTCAAGGTCTCCCGGAAAGGAGTGCCGGACCTGGTTCAGGAAACGCCGGTTGATTTCATAGATGATCTGCACATGCCGGGGCAGGAGGTTCTCCATCATCCTCAGAGGCCACGTCTCCAGGGCCTCGGAAAGGATGGTATGGTTGGTGTAGCCGAAGGTCTTGCCGCATATGTCCCAGGATTTTTCCCAGGAAAGCCTTTCCTCGTCCAGGAGGATGCGCATCAGTTCCGGGATGGCAATAGTGGGGTGGGTATCGTTGAGTTGGACGGCCACCATGTCAGGGAACCTGGCATAATCGACGTTACGCTTCCTAAAACGGCGCATGAGGTCCTGGAAGGTCGCTGAGACGAAAAAATATTGCTGCTTGAGACGAAGCTCCTTGCCTTCGATCGCGGCCTCACTGGGATAGAGCACTTTGGAGATGTTCTCACTGAGGACCTTTTCTTCGACCGCATCGGCGTAAAGGCCCATATTGAAAAGCTCCAGGTTGAACTCGCGGCTGGCTTTGGCCGCCCAGAGCCTCATGTTGATGACATGGTCATTGCCGTAGCCGGGGATAAGTGTGTCGCAGGCCATGGCCATGATGTTTTCTGTCTTTTCCCATCTATGGCAGAAACGGCCCTGCTCATCCACATATTCTGTGACATGGCCGTAGAATTTTACCTCATAGAGGTGTTCGGGCCTCTCGAACTCCCACGGGTTGCCGTGACGCAACCAGTTGTCGCACTTCTCGACTTGAAATCCGTCTTCCAGGACCTGGTAAAAGATGCCGTAATCGTACCGTATGCCGTAACCGTAGGCGGGAAGTTTCAGGGTTGCAAAGGAGTCCATAAAGCAGGAGGCCAGCCGCCCCAACCCGCCGTTGCCGAGCCCCGCGTCCCATTCCAGTTCTTCGATCTCTTCAAGGGGATGGCCGTATTCCTGCAGGACCCTTTGGCACAGTCCTGCGATGCCCAACTTGATCAGGTTGTTTCTGAGAAAACGGCCGGGGAGAAATTCCATGGAGAGGTAATAGACCCTTTTGGCCTCTTTGTTATAGTAGGACCGCTGAGTGTTGATCCAGCGGTCCACCAAACGATCGCGCACCGCATGGGCAACCGCCTTGTAAAAATAATAGCCTTTGGCAAAGCTGGGGTCGTGTCCGAGAGTGGATGCGATGTGCCTGATGATTTCCCTCTTGAGGGTCTCCGCATCATCGGAAGCGCAAATCAGGTCGTACTGTTCGGCCCTTTTTTCGTTCATTTTCTCATCCCTTCGGCCTTCCGGCGCATACTGCCCCTTCCAAACAAGGGCGGCGGTTTTGAGAAATTCTCTCTGCGATTAACCCGCAACATCAGACATGGCGGTGGAAACATGGCCGAAACCGGCCCATGACATTGAAAACATCTTCTTATAAAAGAAGGTGTTACAAAACTCTTGGTTGAAAAGCAAGGCCATTTTTCTCCCTGCTCCACGGCGGTGACTCACAAACCTGGTGTTGCGTTTCAGAAATGCCTTTAACAATTCCACGGGGGCTCACCCTGAGTCATGACACTAATTCAGGATATTTCCGATACAGCACACTAGATAGGAATGGATAAAGCATTCATAGCTGATTATCGGCCGATGCAGTCCAATGGCGTTCGTTGCGTCAGACGGGAGTAGAACCGCAGGTTGCACACCCCACGGCGCCCAGATATTTCTCAGGGTCCTTGGTAAAGGTTCCGAGACAGCCGGCGCTGCAGAAGTAATAGGCTTTGCCTCTGTAATCGATCTTGGCGCCTGGTTTCAAAGGGTCTACCTCCATCTTGCAAACCGGGTCAATCGTCTTGGAGAGGGCTGCTGTGGTTCCTCCTGTGCCGATGACACGATCTATGAATGGCTGAATCTCGGCGAAAATTCTTTTGTATGCGAATGCGGCGATAAGAACGGCCAGGGCAAAACAGGTCGCGCCTGCGATAAAGGCACTGGCGGGTGAAGCTGTATGCCGCTCGTGCAATCCCGTACCGATGAGCGCGCCTGCCACCAATCCGAGCAAAGGGATTCCAAGGAGGATGCCGACGCTTTTCGCGATCGCACCGGGTCTGAATCTGACCGATACATAGTCCCCAACCTTAGCGCCCGCCATGTTTAAGGCTTTGATGGTTATGGTTGGCGGGCCTTCGGAACAGTGACAATGTTCTGCTTGCGAATGACACCCATTGGCCGAATCATCCCTCCTGACGGCGACTTCGGCCCGTCCATCCTTCGCAATACCTGCGACGAAGCCTTCTGAATCTCTCATCGTCCCTGATCCTGTTTGGGGTATAAGGTTTCTTGCGAAGCCGATGACTCCCTATATACACAAATTAAGGCCTTTCGTCTTCCTTTTAAAGGGTCTCCCGTTCCTTTCCCTTGACTGAGGAAGAGGGGGTCTGATAAAGATACCCACCACTAGAAAGAATTATGAAACCTGCCTACCTATACGATCTGGACGACCACCCTCCCCTGCAATACGCCCTTGTCTATGCACTGCAATGGGCCTTTATCATGTTTCCCGCCCTCGTCATTGTTGTTACCCTTGGCGTGGAATCGCTCGGCCCTGGGGGAGCGGACAAAATCCGCTTCCTCCAGCTGACCCTTCTGACCTCGGGCCTCTTCACCGTCATCCAAACGTTATGGGGCCATCGATATCCCCTCCTGGAAGGTCCTGCCACCGCCCTGGTCCTTGCTTTTATCCTTCTGGCTCCCCTCGGCCTCCCGGCCATCCAGGGAGGCATGATCCTAGGCAGTAGTCTCATGATCGTCGTGGTCCTTTCGAGGCAGCTCCCCAGGTTGACCCGTCTCTTTACTCCCAACGTGATCGGGGTCATCTTGATGTTGATCGCCCTCGGACTGCTCGGTCCCCTGATCAGGTTCATGACAGGGGCCGGGCGTCATTCTGGTCAATCGGGCTGCCAGCAGGTACGCCGTCACCTATTGCGGAGCCATTCAGTTTATGGCCGCTTTTATCCCCAAGCTGGCCGCCCTCCTCTCCCTGGTTCCTAACCCGGTCGTCGGGGCTGCCCTGTGTGTTGCCATGGGAGGGCAGGTGGGCGTCGGTATTTCTACGGTAGCCTCTCAAAAACTCACTTCAAGGGATTACTTTGTGGTTGGACTGCCTGTTCTTCTGGGCTCCCTGGTAGGATTTCTTCCCCAGCATCTGTTCGACACCTTGCCTGGGCCCATTCAGGTATTCGTGGCAAACAGCCTTATCACGGGGATCTTTCTCGTACTCTTCCTCGAGCATCTCCTCTTGCGAAAGAAGACTTCTTAGAGGTCCCGGAATCCGGCGGTCGAAGTCAGTGTCCACCACCTTGTGGCTTGATTGTCCTTCCTGAAAAAACCTTTGTATACCTCTCGCCCCAGTACGATGCACCGCACCTACGGGGCAGGCAGAGATCGCAGAGCCGCTGAGACAGACAAAGATTGGATTGTGTGATATGCCAGCATGGCTGGCCTCAATCCCTGCCATGGGATTGAGAATTGGGAAGAGGTTCAAAAGGAAAAAAGAGGGTTCTCATTTCTTACTTTAGAACCTCCTTCCCAATTTTACCAAACAATCAAATCCTACTATATTGATCTCTGTGCCCTCAAGCGAGCCCGCTATAGGGGGCGAGCGGGCGAGAGAAAATCTTCTCGCATTTATTTTA
>JAZDGZ010000137.1:0-10918 GCA_043806375.1 Pseudomonadota bacterium
CGCCAGAGGGGCAACTGCAAAGTGGATCGTCGTTCCCCAGGGCGTGAAGACCAGATCGACCTTGTCCTGGGTGATCAGTTTTTCATAGACCCGAACCGCCGTGTCCGGGGAACTCTTGTCATCGTAATAGACATACTCCACGGGGACCTTCCTGCCGAGGTCCTTAACAAAGATGCCACCCTTCTCGTTGACCTGATCCTTCCAAAGCTGGTAGGAATTCATTTGGCTTACAGCCCCTTGGGAGTAGATCCCGGTGAGCGCCATGGAAAACCCGATTCGAATGGAATCCTTGGCCGAGACCGGCTGCAGCAGCAGGTGCAAAGCCAAGCATACCCCTAAGATCACCAAGATCGTGTACTTGCCTTTTCGTTTCATACCCTGAGCCCTCCTTGTTTTTTCATTTTTGCCCGCGCATTATGCACGGGGGCCTGGACCATCATCTCTCATGAGTTTCATGCCGGTACACCGAATCCCTCCCCCATATTTCACGACATCATCATAGAAGACTTCGATGACCTCCACCTTCTCTTTTCGCAGGATCTTGACTGTTAGCGGGTGCCCTTTGATGACCATCACCCGTCTTGGTTCAAGGGTTAAGGCATTGCAAATCGGATAGAGAGAGGGGAATGGTTTCCGAAAAGATCTGGTGGCATGCAGCCCCCTTCGGCCGTGTGCGTTCCTAGCCACCCATGGGGGGGAAGCTGAAGACGACGACATCCCCGTCCTTCAGCACCCTCTCAAAGTCATTGACGTGCGCTCGATTCACCAGGATCCAGACATGAGGTTTCAACCTCTTCACCTCATCAAGGATCGAATCCCTGAATTTCGGGTGACTCGATTCAGTCACCCTCTCCACCAACTCTCCCAGGGTCAGGCTCTCTTCAAAGTCAATGAACTCTTCCTTCTTACCGGTCAAGTCATGGTAGACGTTTAGGTATTTGACCCTGATCCTGCCCATGCCTTTCCTATCCCTTTTTGGCGGCCTCCTTCTTTGCCCCGATGAGTTTGCGCTTTTTCAGATCCTCGGCAACATCTCCAAGCCCCAGGTCTTTCAGCGTCTTTTCAAGGGGTATGCCTTCACCCGACCAGCCCCTGTGTTTGTAATAGGCCGCGAGCATCTTGTCATACTTATCCCTGTCAAGAACCGCCCCCTTCAACGGACCGGATGGAACCGGTTCCTCGAAGAATCTGACCGGGGGATAATCATCCTTGCTTCTGAGACCGAATCTCGCCTGCATGGCGCGTTCCGTCGTATAGATCCTGGTCCCGCATTTTCTGAGATCTTTCCAGGTGTAATTGAGACCCGTGACAGCATTGAAATACTCGGCCATCTCCTCCAGACCGATCGCCATCCCTTCCCATGCCGTGTGCCGTTTGCAGATGCCGAGGGAGTCGGCTACGGCGCAATAGTCCTCCATGAAGGCGACGTACTCTTCTTTTCCCTCGTACTTGTTCGGGTCCGAGAGACCCATATCGAGAAAATGCTGGGCCGCCTCCCTTGGGATCCCCCAGATATCCTCAGCCTTCTCCTGCTGCAGCCACAGATCCGTATTGACCCCCCTGAGGTGATCGCTCCCCCTTGTGGAGGTGCCGTGAGAGAGGGCCGCCCCGATCCCCATGAGCCTGTTATCCCCCGAGGACTGGGTCATGCCCTTGATCTGGATGAGATACCGCGTCAGCTTTTCAACGGGGAGTCCCTTCTTCTTGGCAATATGCCGGGCAAAAGCAAAAATGTTGTCCGCCAATACCTTTCCAAAGGTCCCTTTTCTGTATGCCAACCGCTTGAGGGCCTCGATGGTATCGTCGTACTCACCCCATTCAAACTTCAGGCCGTCCGTGTCCGATTCGTCGATCAGGCCGTCCTGCCACCAGTGTCTCAAGGTATTGAGCCAGTTTGATACCTGGACGACGTCCATGCCGAGATCGTTAAGCAGGGTATTGATGTGCAAGATCGCTTCGAGGTTCACACCGCCCGCCCTGGGACCGAAGCCGCAGGTGACTTCGTATTCGGCGCCGGCGCCGTGGGTTGCATAGGGACCCTCTTTGACCACGTAATAGTGTTCACAGTGCACGGCACATCCCAGGCAGGCCACCATCTTTCGGGTATATTTCTCTTTGAGTGCTGTGGAATAGACCTGCTCGACCCCTTCCACCTCTCGATCCAGCCAGTTGTAGGTCGGCAGCATGCCGCCCTCGTTAAACAGATCGAGCAAAGAAGCGGAGCCATAGGTCGAGAACATGGGATAATGGGGACCGCTCAGAAGCTTCTTGTGGGTCCTCCCGAAGGCCTCCATGAGTTCCTTGGGCCTTGCGATTTTTGCCCCCTTGGTGCCGCGAACCACGATCGCCTTCAGGTTTTTTGACCCGAGAACCGCCCCCGTGCCGCACGCCCCGGCAGCCCGGTGGAGCTCCAGGGGGATGGCCGCGGCCATGACGTTCTCACCGGCCGGTCCTATGGCGATGATCCGCGCCTCGGGATCATTCATCTCCTCCTTGAGAATGGCATCCGTCTCTGAGACCAGTTTCCCCTTGAGGTGGGCCGCGTCCTTGAGTTCGACGTGGTCGTCTTCAATCAGAAGATAGACCAGGTCCTTGGACTTGCCGTAGAATACGATGGAATCATAGCCGGCCCATTTCAGTTCGCCCCCAAGGTAGGATCCCAGGTTGGCATCCCCGAATACGCCGGTAACAGGCGACCTTGCCACAGAAACGCAGATTCTGCTGGCACTCAAGGTATTGCCGCACAAAGAACCCGGACCGACGGCCACGATATTTTTCGGACTGAACGGATCGGTCACGGAAGGATCAAAGTCATCATAGATGATCTTGGAGTTGAATCCACGCCCCCCCAAGAATGCCTTGGCAAACTCGGGATTGAGAGGGTCCTTCACGACCTTTCCCTCTGTCAAATGAGCCTTTAGTATATAGCCTCCCCAGCCGTACATGCTGATCCTACCTCCTTGCAAGAATTTTAGACGGAACGGTCTTTCGCCGATGCTATGCCGCAGACCGCGTTGCGATGGCCTTGATCAGATCTTCGAGTTTCTGAGCCGCCGCCCTCTTCTTGAGCATGGCCGACTTCGAGGCGGAGATATACTGCAAGGCCTTGGGTTCGCAGAACTCGACACATTTGGGTTCGCCCATACAGAGATCGCACTTGATCACCTCTCCCGTATCCGACCGGACCGCCGGAGCACCGAAGGGGCAGGCGCTGATGCACATCCTGCAACCGATGCATGTCTCTTCGTTTATAAGCAAGGCCCCCGTTTCCCGGTCCCTGTATATGGCGTTGGTGGGGCAGATTTCCTCGCAGGGGGGATCCTCACATTGCTGGCAGACTATTGGAATATCGATGCCCTCGTGTTCCCAAGTCATGACATTGATTCTTGATTTCGCCGGATTGACCTCGTTCTCATGGTGAAGAGAGCAGACCATCTCACAGACCTTGCAGCCGGTGCATCTTTGAGGGTCCACGTATATGATTTTCACCTTCTACACCTCCAAGTCTCTGGGTTCATCCCCTCCGGGGTCCATGACCCTTCTGGTTTTCAGTCTCTGCGAGTAGTGCTCTTCGGGCCACAGACCCTTCGGTTCCTTTGGTTCCTCCTTTCAGACAGGCCTTTTTGCCTGGAAGGCCATCCTGCCCGAAAGTTTCTACTTCCCTTCCTCCTCATAGAGTTTCCGCACGAGCTTGGCCTTGTACTCGTACTTGGGCAGGGTGTCCGCCGGCACCATCTCCAAATCGGCCCGGAAGATGAGTTTTTCCCGGATCAAGGCTTCCAGCTCTTTCTTTAGAGCATCCACGTCGGAGACCTCATGGCCGTACTCCACCTTGATGTGGATCGGCGGCCTCCACCCTTCTGGCGGCGCCTTGTGAAGCTGGATCTCTATGGCGCCAGTCGTCCTCGGGGACAGGCTCGCCACGGTATCACGCACTGCCGAGGGATAGACGTTGACACCCTGAACATTCAGCATGTCATCGGTCCTTCCCAGAACGCGTATGCCATAACCCGTGCGGCCGCACTCACATTCGGTCTGGGTCACCTCGATGTGGTCCCTCGTCCTGAACCTGACCAGGGGAATGCATTCCCGATCAAGGGAGGTGTAGACCAGTTCACCCCTGGTGCCCACGTTGGGCTCCAGGACCTCGCCTGTCTCCGGATTGATGATCTCAGGGTGGACGATCCCCTGGGCGATGAAATGCATCCCTCCTTTGTATTTGCACTCGGACCACATTTCACCGCACATATCCCCGTTTCCCATCATTTCGAGGAAGGTGCATCCATAGGTCTCCTCCACTTGCTCCCGCACTGAGGGGATGGCCGCCCCAGGCTCACCCCCTGCCAGGATATGTCTGATCCCCAGGCTCCTCGGTTCAATCCCCCTTTTTCGAAGGGAAGAAGCGAGGGCCAGAGGAAAAGAGGAGGTCGACAAAAGGTCATTGGCCCCGATGAACTGGAAGGAGGTGATCAACCTGTCCGTGGCCCCCACGCCGATAGGAACCACCGTCCCGATGGTCTCGATGGCATCCGCATAGGAGGCGGCGATGAAAAAGGGCGATACGATGAGGGGCACAATGCTGTCCGGCCTGAAACCGCCCGTCCACAGGGCCCTGCAGCAGGCCTCCTTCCAGACGCTCAGATCGCGCTTGGTGACCCCGATGAATGTGGGTCTTCCCGTGGTCCCGCTGGTGGAATAGACCCTGTTTACCTTCGACATGGAACAGGCCATGTGGGTTCCCAGGGGAGGAGCCTGCACCTGGCTGTCGCGGAGGTCCATTTTCTCCGTGAACGGCAATTTGCTCAAGTCATCAAGGCCCCTGATGTCTCCCAGCTCAATCCCCGCCTCACCGAATTTCTTCTTATAGAAAAGGGAGTTCTTCCAAACATATTTGAGCTGCTTCAGCAGGGCCTTCTCCTGGACCTCCCGAAACCTCTCCGGCGAGAGGGTCTCCATCTCCTCATTCCAGTATTCTGAATTTTTTTTCATTTCCCGTACCTCTCGTTTTCTTAAGGGTTGTTCAAGAAAGATGGGCCATCATCCAAAAGCTTCTCTTGCCCTATGCCGTTATTTTGGAGGACATTACCATGGAGCGGATTACTTAAACTTCAGTTTATCCCCCCACTTCTTCATGGTCTTGGCCACGGTTTCAGGATCGTCCACGGTCTTGGGAACCTTGTTCCCCCAGAATTCGTACTCCTCGGTCGGCATCGTGGCATCGATACCCATCCCCGTCTGCCATCCCTTCTCTTTCAGCGACGTCGCCGGGTCCAGCCATTGGCCGGCCCTTCGAGGCGCTATGGTCACGTCCCGGTCGGCCTTGACCCGGGTGGAAAGGGCCCAGTGAACGCTTTCGTAGTCCCAGATATCGATATCCTCATCCACCACGATCACATGCTTGTAGCGGCCGTAGGTCGCACCCCAAACGGCGTCGATCACCTGCTGCGGATGGCCCTTAAAGAGCTTTTTGATCTTCACGATCGCCTCGTAGGCCACGTTGCACCGCATATCGATGATGCCGGGGACGAGCTTCTTCAGGGTCCTGAAGGACTCGGCCTGGCTCGTCCTGCCGTTGGTGAAGAAGCTCTCCGAGGGGTACCACTGCTCCCGGGTTCCCTGGTACATCGGATTTTTTCGGTGCGTGATCAATTTGATATCGAAATAGGGCAGGAGGCGCGCCTCCCCGTAGTGACCCGTGTACTCCCCAAACCACTCCGTCCTCTCGTGCTCCCTGGCCCCCGGCTGGATGTATCCCTCGAAGACCCACTCGGCGGTGGCCGGTACTTCGATATCAATCGTTTTGCACTTGACCATCTCGACCGGCGCCTGTCTCAGTGCCCCGGCCAGGTGGAACTCGTCAATGTCCGGCGGCGTCCTCGTCGCCCCGGCGATCTCCACAACGGGGTCCACACCCGTGACGACCGCCATGGGCATCGGAATGCCCCGTTCTTCGTATTTCATGTAGTGCTGGCGCCCATGGGTATACTCCGGGGCCCCCCAGCCCAACCGGTTTTTCCCCTCGGTCTCCATCCTGTATATGCCGGCATTGAGGGCCCCCGTGTCCGGATCCTTGGTAATCGAGATGGAAAGGGTCCCCGGAAAAGGTCTTCTGTCGAGTTCGTGCCACCTCACATTGCATATCTTATCTAGGTCGATGTCCGCCTCTTCGATGATTTCCTCCTGGCAGGGGGCCTTCTTGACCATGACGGGAGGAATGAGCTTTTCGGTCCTTCTCATCCATTCATTGTTGAACTTACTCCACTCCTCCATGCCCAGGGACCACAGAAACCTGCTGTCTGCAGTGAGCAGATTCGTCACCAGCGGGTAGTCTGCGCCCCTGACATTTTCAAAGATGAGACAGGGTCCGAGTTGCTGCAACACAATCCTTGTAATGCCGTTGATTTCCCAGTCCGGGTCAACCTCTTCTTTGATGCGCAGGACCTCCCCCCTTTCCTCGCAGAACTTCAGGAACTCTCGCATGTCCTTCCAGTCAGACTTGCCCATCGTTAAACCTCCGCATTTCTTATTCTTCGGATACGGGGGAACCCCTGTGCGCATCTCCGGAAATGAGTCCTCACTCCCCCCGTCTCGTCACACCACCTCCAAGGAAAAAAGCGGCAGAGCCTTTTTTCGGGCCCTGCCGCATCTCGACTACCATCCCGGCGGCCGGGAGACTGTGATGTGAGGCTGCACTTCTTCGAATGTCGGCCACCAGCCGGGCTTGATCTTCTTCCCGAGAGGGTGCACCTCATGGGCCTTGCGGCCTTCCCGAATGGGTTTCTTCTTCAACTCCTTTCGCCGTTTTTCCGTTGCCTTCAGGTCAACCTCATACTCCAATGCCTCTTCATCCCCGACCTTGATGATCACCCCATAGTATTTCTTCGCCGCATCGAGGCTCAGCCAACCATCCATCACATCCCGAATCACGAGTTGGGGGTCCCGTTCCAGGGGGTTCCCAACGCCGCCCCCACCGCTCTGAGAGAACCAGATTCGGTCGCCCGTCTTCACTTCTATGCCGGTGGCATACATCCCCACGTCCCGTTCTTTGTCGGTCCCCTTGTTAATAATGAGTTTGCCGCCTCCGCCGTTGGTCCCGCCGTCGATGCCGTAGGGGGTAAAGACCTCACGGTCCCCGTGGATCGTCATGGTCCCGTCGGAGAGGACGTCAATCTCCCTGACCAGGGGGAACCCTCCCCTGAATTTACCATGGCCGCACCAATCGGGTACCGCCTCATACCGTCTGAAAAGGATGGGGAACCACCTCTCTTCCAGTTCCTGAGGGATGGTCTTGGCATTGGCAAACCGCATGAAAATGAGGTCCTTTCCGTCCCTGAAGGTCCGCGCATTCTCACCGCCCACGGAGAAGGTATACTGGACGAAGTTCTTTCTGGTCCTCGGGTTGTAGCCGCCGATACAGAGGTTCGTAAGGCTCACCGAACCCGGATAAACTTTCCAAGGTTTCTTTTTTGCGAGCATCGAAGACATCAGGGCGATGGTCACCGATTCCACCTTGTCAAAAGCCCCTGAACAATAACCCGTTGTCGCCGAGGGGAAGACCACATGGACGGCAGTCCCCGGCTTGGTGACAATGTTGAGGTTTCTGGTAATGCCCCGGTTCAAGGGAAAAAGGTGGGGGAACCCGATCATAAAACCCAGATAATTGGCGCCCAGGCAGGTGCCCCGAGGACCGCCCCAGGAACCGATCGGCGCGGGGTCCGTCTGGCTCCAATCGAAGGTCAGGTCCCTCCCCTTTTTGGTCAATTTGCAGTGCACCCGGATGGGCGGCTTGCCCGGCGCCATGACATCCTGATCTCCGTAATCATCGAATTCCCACTCCCCGTCTTCGATCTCATCCAGCTCGCTGAAAAGGATTCGCTCCGTGTAGTTGAACTGCTCCTCAAAGGCGAGCTTGACCGTGTCATTGCCGTACTTACGGCACAATTCCTGGATGCGCTTTTCAATGAGGGTCGCTGCGTTAAACTGTGCCGCCAGGTCTCCCCGTCGCTCCACGGCCCCCCTGATGTTGTAGGCCATGAAGCTAAACAACTCTTCGTTGAGCTCGTTGTTCTTGTAGAGCCTTATGGGCGGTACCCGGATGCCCTCGGCATAACAGCTCGTCGCCTCGGGGTTGAAGGTTCCGGGGAGCGGCCCCCCCATGTCAGCCCAGTGGACGACCGTGCACGAAAAGGCAAGCAATTCTTTCTTGGAGAATATGGGCTTAAAGAGGTGGGTGTCATTGACGTGGGAACCGACCTCATAGGGGTCGCTGAACATGTACGCATCACCAGGGCTCATCTTTTCCAACGGAACGTGCTTCAGGAGATTGATGAGCGAATCCTCAAAGGACCCGTAGTGGGCGGCCGCATCCGTGTGCCCATGCGCAACCAGGCCCCCGTCGATCGTCAGGATACCGTTGGAACGGTCCCTTCCCATGCCGACCACAGGGTGATATGCCATCTGCTCTATGCTCGTGCTTGCCTCATAGCAGGCAGAGACAAAGGCATTGCGCAAGACTTCAAAGGTGATGAGATCCAGCCTGAGTTGCTTGATCTCCTTGATCCCCTTTTTTGCTGCAGAGTCTTTCTTAGCCATTTTTTCCTCCTATTTTTCAACCTTGATGATAATGTTACCATAGGTATCCACCTTGCAGTTGGTCCGCGGCGGAATGACCGTCGTCGTGTCCGGCTGCTCGAGAATCGCAGGACCTTTGAAGGCGGCGCCCATGGGTATGAGCCCCCGTTCGTAGATATCCGTATCCACGAAGCCGGCGTCCCTGAACCAGACCTTGCGTGGTTTTTTCATGGCGTCTTTTATCTTTCCGCCGCGCTTCATTTTCTTCATCTCGGGTTTGACCACGATCCCCCTGGCGATCACCCTCAGGTTGACGAGTTCGGTCTCCACGTAGCCCTCAGGCAGCGTATACCCGTATTTGCTCTTCATGGCCGTAAGGAAATGGGCCGTGATCGTTTTCAGGTCCTTGATCTTTCCCTCCGGTACCCCTACCGTAAAATGGGTGCTCTGGCTCCAGTATTTCACGTCAGCCAGCCTCTCGATGACCATATCCTTCTTTGCAATGCCTTCCAGTTTCAGGGTCTCAACCGCCCGCTCCACAAGATCATCCATGTATTTGTTAATCTTGGCGTAATCCAGGTGGCCTTCCAGGGTGAAGACGGGCTGCACAAACTCGTGTCTCACGTCGACCCGCAGGGCGCCAAAGGCCGAAGCGTAGCCGGGCAGCGGAGGCACGACCACGTCGCTCACACCCACCTCTCTGGCGATGTCACAGGCGTACAAGCCACCGCCGCCCCCGTAGGGTACGATGGCAAAGTCTCGCGGGTCCCAACCTCTTGAAACGGTCTGGAGGCGGATTCCGAGCATCAGGTTGGTCATGGCGACCATATACATGTTCGCCGCCGCCTCTTCGGCGGTCCACCCGTACTTGTCACCGATGTTTTCCTTAACGGCCTTGAAGGATAGTTCGGGGTAAACGGTCATCTCCCCTCCCAGGAAGTAATCCGGATTGATCCGTCCGAGGACAATCTGGGTATCCGTATTGGTTGCCTCGGTCCCACCGGCGCCGTAGCAGGCCGGGCCGGGGACGGATCCCTGACTCTGGGGGCCGACGTTCAGGATGCCGCCCCTGTCCACCCATCCGATACTGCCGCCTCCGGCCCCCATATAGATCGTATCCACCGAGGGCAGACAGCAGGGGACATTCCAGAGGATCTTCCACTCCCGGGTCATGGCGGGGGAGCCTTGATAGATCATGGAGACGTTGTTGGTGGTCCCCCCGGTTTCAAAGGCAATGACGTTATCGAAACCCGCAAGGGCGCCGCAATAGCCTGCAAAGCCGACCGCGCCCGACACGGGCGAGGAGTGGAATGTGACGGCAGGAAGCCTGATCGCTTCCTGAATGCCCACAACGCCGCCTGAACCGGTTGTGATCAGGAGGGGACCATCGAACCGCCACTGTTTTTTGAGCAGTTCCATGAGGCCTTTCATATAATTCTTCATGATCGGCGCCACATAGGCATTCAGGACCGTAGTCGTGGTCCTTTCAAATTCGAGCATCTCCGGTCGGACATCCCAAGAAATGGTCACATCCACCCCGGGAAGCTCTTTTTCCAGGATCTCTTTGGTCCGAATCTCATGCTCCGGGTGCATGAAGGAGTCCATGTATACGACGGCAACGGATTCAATCCCCCTCTTTCTGCACTTCCTCGCCGCCACCCTCACGTCCTCTTCATTTAAGGGGACCACCACTTCGCCCCAGGGGCTCACCCTCTCCTTGACGGTCAGAACGTTCCTCCTGGGAATGATGATGTCCGGTGGATCCCAATCCAGTTCAAAAGCGGAGATCCTCTCAGCCCTTCCGCCGCCCAGGACATCCCGGAATCCTTCGGTGGTGATCAACGCCGTTTTCACACCCTTTCTTTCTTCCACGGCATTGGTCGAGACCGTGGCCCCGTGCCTGAAGGATCGTGTCTCCGGACCGGACAGATCAGCCCTTTTCAGACCGTTAATGATCCCATCGTAGTACGTTGGGGGTGTTGTGGAAACCTTCCCGATCTTCTGTTCTCCAGTCTCCATATTAATGCCGATGATATCAGTGAAAGTTCCCCCCACGTCCGTACCGACAATCCATTTCCCTTTAGCCATTAGAATAACCTCCTTGATGTTTGAAAAGTTCACGCATGGGGCCCTGGTGCGCTCTCATGTCTGTCCCCGACGGGGGTCATCGTCCCTTTGAGATGATTGATGGCACAGTTGGGACAGTAGGAGGGCGGAGGGTCCGTTCTCTTCTGTTTCAGAATAAAATGACACCTGTTGCACTGGTAAAGGACATCTTCCGGTTGCTTTTTTTCCCTCAGTCTTTTCATGATCTTGGCCGATGGTTCCGCTTCTCTTGGATACAGAC
>JAZDGZ010000138.1:0-4439 GCA_043806375.1 Pseudomonadota bacterium
CTACGGTTATTTTCATCTTTTTGGCAGGGACAAGATAGACCCGAAAAAGGTGATTGAGCGATTGGGAGAACGCTTTGAGCTTGAAAACCTGATGTTCAAGAAATATCCGAGTTGCGGATTGACGCAGGGCTGCACCGAAGCCATTCTCAGCCTGATGAATGAAAAGGACCTGCGGCCTGAAGATGTGGATCACATCGATGTCATCGTCCCCCCATATGCCCACAGACTCGTCGGGCATCAGTTTCGTCTGGGTGAAAACCCGAGGGTGAATGCCCAATTCAGCATTCAATACTGCATTGCCAGTGCCCTGATTAGAAAGGATGCCAAGTTGCAGCATTTTGAGGAGGCCGCTGTCAGGGATCAGGAGGTATTGGCCCTCGTGGAGAAGATCCATGTCACGCCCGACCCGAAGCTTGACAAACGGGGCCATACCGCCCTGGATATGCGCGTCTCTACCAAGCAGGGATCTGAAGAGTTCAAACAGATAGAGATAGCCCCCGGATTCCCGGGAAATCCCCTGACCCAGGAGGAGCACCAAAAGCATTACTGGAATTGCCTTGAATTTGCGCCAAAGGGCCTTGCAAGGGAGAAGGCGGAGAAGATCCTTTCTCTTGTCAACGGCCTGGAAGAAATCAAAGATGTGCGCGAGATGATTCCTCTCCTCCTGCGCTGAAGCCTGATGATCTTGTATCAAGAGGACTAGCAGGTTGCTGAAAAACACCTACTTTGCGGGTTGCTGAAAAATGTCCAGATGCAAGGCACCCGAAACTCCGAGGAGTGAGGCGTACCTAGAAGTACGCCGCAACAAGCCTGTCCCGTGCTAGACACGGGAAGGAATGAGGGTAACGCAGCAGATGGGCGTTTTTCAGCAGCCTGCTAGGTCACTTCATAGACGGTAATAATGACCTCCTCTGCGCGTCGTTCACCGGCGGCAACGGTGATCATCCCGTTCAGCCACTGGTAACCGGGCGCGCCGGTCTCAAAAACAGGCGTTGTACGAAAGTAATATTCTTTGGGATCGACATGGGCGCCGGCGGCCAAGCGCTCCATCACTTCTTTCGGGCCATGCCGTAATCCCCAGTTTCGGACATAGATCAGAGCCCCGTCATGGGTCTCCAAAGTGTACCGCGCCTCCACTTCGGTGATCCCATCGTGTCGAATGATCTGCCAGTCGGCGCCGCCGGAGAGGACCCGCCCGCGTAAACGGGACCCGGAAAAGGTACCACCCGTGATATTGATGATTCGCCTCTCCCCATGGGGCGAGTGACCCAAATGCAAGGGGCTTTCTACATCAACCCTGGAGGTATAAAGAAGACGGAGCGCGGGGATGACTGAAGCTTGCGGAACCTTCTCGTTCGTCATTTTAGTACCCTCCGGCAAAGAGATTCAGACGCCTCCCTCGACATCTGCCTTTTCATGGAAATAGGCTGCCCTGGAGTTCCTCCGGCCAAGGCATATCATGATTCCCTGGCCCCTTTTTATACCATATAGTCAAACGTCTGTCCTCCAAATAGATCAAGGGGGTGACATTCATTGACAAAGTCTACTAAATGGGGTATCTGCGGCAAGTGAAGGCTCCCTGCGTTCCCGCAGAGGAAGAACGACTTCCGAAAATGCTTTCTCACAGATGATGCCGCTTCAGATAACCGACGCCCGTGAAAAGGAGGCATGCTCATGAAAAAGGCGACCGCGGTGCAACGCATGACCGGCCCCATTCACCTGGAGTTCTTCTCCCCAAGTCCGGCTGGAAGACCAGCCCATCTCATGGACATAGCTGCGGTGAAACTTCTCAATAAGTTTCACCCTAAGATCTCGGCATCGTGGCGCGCCATACCCGCACCCGATCATATCGACAAGATTGATAGTCTGCCGACAGATTTAAAAAAATATAGCCTCCCCATCGTACCCAGCACGGATTTCATGCCGGCCCGCCTGGGTCAGGGTCCGGCGTGGCATCGCTATCTGCGAGAACATAAAGATCTCAAATTCGTTGGGTGTACGTCGGTCGTCGCGGTTGGCGTTGCTACTTGCAGTCCGGATATTAGGGATTCGAAACACCTCAAAGGCAGGAAGATAGGAGTTATGCCAAGGCCGAGCTCCTTTCGAATTCTGATGGAGGGCATCCTAAGGGATGGTTGGGAGATTGAGGATCAGGTCGATCTGAAAGACATTTTTCCCGCCCAGGTAAAAGAGGGTCTTCTCTCCGGGGGCATCGATGCGACCATCAATATTCAGACAGCGGAAATCGTGGGTGGCTTTCAGTGTTTCGATAGTGGACTTCTGGCGGCAAGGGATATCCACTGGGTGAACATATCAGTGGGAGATATTGAGCGGATCAACAGAAACAATTCCTGGAAACTGCATCGGGTACTCGTACCCAGGGGGTCCATCGGGGCGACAGGCCCCAGGCTTGATCCACCCGCTGACGTAGGCATGGCCGGCTTCAGCGCGGCATTATGCGCCTGGGATGACACGGAGGATGAAGTCGTCTATGATCTGGTGAGGTTTCTGGATGAAAAAGCTGAATTGTGGCCCGAATACACCAACGGTTGTCCATTGAGCCTGGCAAGGATGTCACGGTTTCCGGGGATATCGGAAGAGATGGTCCACCCGGGGGCTCTCAAATATTATTCCGAAAATGACATAAGAATCGGTGAACCTGTTCAACTCCGCAGATGAGCTATTAGAATCGGAGAAAGAAAATAGTGTTCTATGGATGGTATGTTGTTGGCGCCAGCTGCCTTATTGCGCTCTATTTCAACGGCTGTATCAGCTTGGGATTCACCGCCCTTTTCGAACCGATAGCAAGGGAATTCGGCTGGAGCTATGCACAGGTTTCATTTGCGGCTTCCCTGCGCGGGCTGGAAGTGGGTCTTCTCGTACCCGTTACAGGCATGATCATGGATCGCTGGGGGCCGAGAAGACTGGTCTTTGGCGGAGCCTTCCTGAGCGGCCTTGGGTTGATTCTTTTGGGCAGGATCAACTCTCTCGGAACGTTTTACGCGGCCTTCATTGTCATCGCTATGGGCGTGAGTACCTCTACGACAGCCATGATGATGGTGGCGGTAGCAAACTGGTTCCGAAAAAAGGCGGGTCTGGCCATGGGGATCACAGCCGCCGGTGTTTCTTTCGGCGGACTTCTGATTCCTCTTGTAACCGGCATTGTCGATACATTCGGTTGGCGCCAGGCCGTGGTCATCATGGGACTGGGGATGTGGGTCGTTCCCTTGCCGCTTTCTCTTTTCCTTCGGCACAAGCCGGAACAATACGGCTGCCTGCCTGACGGTGAGCCATTTGGCCCGGTTCGCGGGGGCGATCAGTCAATTCCGGAAAAATCCGATGAGGTCAGTGTCCGAACCAAAGAGGCTCTGAGCAGTTGGCCCTTTTGGGTTATAGCAATCGCCTTTCTCTTTCAGGGCCTGCCTGTGAGCGCCGTGATGACCCATATCATGCCTTATCTCAGCAGTATTGGGACTGAAAGAGCAACGTCAAGCCTCATCGCCAGCTCACTCCCTCTGATGACCATCGTAGGCCGCGTGGGTTTCGGCTGGCTTGGAGATCGAGTTGAGAAAAGAGGGGTGGCTGCCCTGGCATTCGCCTTGACCTCTTTGGGCGTCCTCATTTTGGGTTATACGGGGACCGGGCGAATCTGGGTGATTGTGGCATTCATTATCGTATTCGGCATCGGCTGGGGCGGCTCCGTCCCAATGATGAACGGGCTGTTGAGGGCCTATTTCGGCAGGGAGAGGTTGGGCACAATCGTAGGCGTGTGCGGCAGTTTCTTGATGGTTGGAATGATGATCGGAGCCCCTCTGGCCGGTTGGGTATTTGATACATGGGGGCGCTATCAACCCGTTTGGTTTTTTTTCGCCGGTGTCGTAGGCATTGCAACCATTCTTTTCTACGTCTGTCTCGGACGCAGACCAGAATGAAAGGCCCGGAGCCCGGTGTTCCCCTGGGCAAGGCTTATTAATCGTCTTCTATATGTAATGCGGAAAGTTTTTCCAAAAGTCCTCGTCGCGGTCCTTCCAATTGGGAGTGAACTTCTTGGCATAGTAGTCGGCAAATCTGTCCACCCAGCGCCACGCAAAATGCTTTCCCTTTTCTTTGGCCTCCAATATATCGTTCAGAAAGGTCGCTATATTGCGCATTTCCTCTTTGGGTATGTAAGATGCCGCCCCTTTTTTAAAGGATTTTACGGTATCCCCCGTGCTTAGTGCATGGGCGGTCAACATAACGGGTATAACGTCACTCTCTTTGGCAACGTCCAGCAGCTTATACCCGTCAACCCCCATGATATCCAGGATGGCAATGTCGAAATATTGAGTCTCGATCAGGTCCTTGGCTTCTTCAAAGCTGGTTGCCTTGACGATGTCACACATCTTCAGGATTTCTGCGAGCGTCTCCAATACATCAGGTTCGTCATCCACTATGAGAAT
>JAZDGZ010000139.1:0-9059 GCA_043806375.1 Pseudomonadota bacterium
TCCCATACCTTCCAGATGAGGGCATCCTGGGGATTGAAGGGAAGGTTGCTGTTGACCCCCAAGAGGCCGGTGATAATATCTTTCAGGGGGGTGAGGGTCGGTTTCTTCTCGTTCATCAGACTTTGGCTGTACCTTTCAGGCTAGGGGTGGGAAAAAGGGAACCACTCCGTTTAATCCTTGACTGAATAATCAGTTGCCTATAGATTAACATAAAATGAGGAACTCATGAATAGGGGATTTCTATGGCTTGGGACTGGGAAAAATTGCAGCAACAGAAAAAGGGCGCCGGAGGCGGGCCGTCGCCTCAGATGGGCGATGTCATCAACAGGCTCAGAGGGGTCGGCAAAGGCAGATTTCCGGGAGTGTGGATTATCGTCATTGTGCTGGTCCTTCTCTACGTCGCCTCGTCCGTATTTTACACGGTCAGTGTTGATGAGGTCGGCATGATCCAGAGATTCGGGAAATATGTGAGGATGACCTCCCCCGGGCTCAGCTTCAAGCTGCCCAGGGGCATAGAGACCGTCACCAAGGTCAAGGTGAGGTATGTCTATAAAGAGGAGTTTGGTCTTCGCACGATTCAGGCGGATGTGCGAACTCGATATGCCTCTGGAAACGCCTACTTGAACGAATCGTTGATGCTGACGGGTGACCTGAACGTGGCCGTGGTTCCCTGGATTGTGCAATACCGTATCAAAGACCCTTACAACTTTCTTTTCAAAGTCAAGGACGTCAGGGGCACCCTGAGGGACCTCTCGGAGGGAACCATGCGCCTTGTGGTGGGGGACAGGAGCATCAACGAGGTGATCAGCAAGAGGGAGGAGATCGCCGACCAGGCTCGGGAGCTTTTGCAAAAGGAACTGGACGAGGCCGAGACAGGGATCAGCGTTACCACGATAGAGATGAAGAGGACCAATGTGCCCGAAGCGGTCCAGCCCTCCTTTAATGAGGTAAACCAGGCGGTTCAAGAAAAGGAGAAGATGGTCTATCAGGCTCGTGAGGAATATAACAAACGGATTCCCCAGGCCAGGGGTGATGCGGAAAAAACGATCAAGGAGGGAGAGGGGTATGCCCTGGATCGGGTGAACAGGGCCAAGGGTGACGCTGCGAGGTTTACGTCCCTCTACGAAGAATATATAAAGGCGAAGGATGTCACCCGAAGGAGGCTCTACCTTGAGGCCCTTCGGGACATTGTTCCGAAGCTGGGGAGCAAGTATATCGTTGATGCAGAACAGAAAAATCTCCTGCCCTTGCTCAACCTTGGTCAGCCCAAAGGAGGACAGCAGTGAAATACAAATCACTTATCATACCGGTAGGCATCATCCTTATCGCCCTGTTCAGCACCGCCTATGTGGTGGATGAGACGGAGCAGGTGATCCTCACCCAGTTCGGAAAGGCGATCGGCGAGGCCAAGAAGGAGCCGGGCCTCTATTTTAAGATCCCCATGGTACAGCAGGCCAACTATTTTCCGAAAAATCTGCTCGAGTGGGACGGGGATCCCGGTCAAATTCCTACCCTGGACAAGACCTTTATCTGGGTGGATACCTTTGCAAGGTGGAAGATCGTGGATCCGTTGAAATTCTTCCAGACCGTCACCAACATGACCGGCGCCCTGGGCCGGCTGGATGACATCATCGATTCTGCGGTGCGCAACTTCGTGACCTCCTACCCCTTGATAGAGACGGTGAGAATGACCAATCGCGAGCTGGATACCTTCGAGATAGGTGTGGACGAGATCAAAGAAAAAAGCCGTCTGGGTGATGTGACCTTGGGCAGGCAGAAGATTGTCAAGGGTATTTTGGATCAGGCCCAGCCCAAATTGGAGAAATTCGGCATCGAGCTGGTGGACGTGAAATTCAAGCTCCTGATCTATGTAGAGGAGGTGCAGAAATCGGTCTTCGGGAGGATGATCGCAGAAAGGAAGCAGATCGCCGAGAAATTCCGTTCCGAGGGAAAGGGGGAGGCCCGCAAGATCGAAGGGGATATGGAAAAGGAATTGAAGCAGATCACCTCTGAGGCCTATAGAAAGGCGCAGGAGGTCAAAGGGAAGGCCGACGCCGAGGCGACCCTGATCTACGCCAAGTCTTTTGGCAGAGACCCGGAGTTTTATTCCTTTCTGAAGACCCTTGATATTTATAAGGAGACCATGGACAAGGAGAGTACCCTTGTTCTCTCCACGAATTCGGATTTCCTCAAATATTTTAAGGGATATGATCCCTCACGATAGGACCGGCTCTATCCCTGTAGCAGGAGTTGGTTATGGTGAGGACGGAGATTCAACTCTTTCTCGAAAACGTTCCTGGAGAGCTCGGGAATCTGGCAAGCTTACTGGCCGAAGGGGGGATCAATATCGACGCCATGACGATCCAGGATGCCTCTGCCTACGTCAAGGAACTCTTCAAGGCCAGGGGAAAGTCCCTGAAGAGGATCGCTCCCGCGGCCTCGTATGGCTCCATGCAGAAAGACTCGGCCGATTTTGCCCTGATCCGCCTCCTCGTGGACCAGACCGACAAGGCCATCGATCTGTTGTCCAAGGGGGGCTACCTCTTTGACATTATGCCCGTCATTGCCCTTGAGATTGAAAACAGGCCGGGCACCCTGTCGCGAATGGCCAAGAAGTTCGGCGAGGAGGGAATCAACATCAACTATGTTTATGGTTCTGCCATGGCCGGAGAAAAGAAATCCCTCTTCGTCTTCTCACCCGAGGACATCGATGCCGCGGCTCGGATCTTCAAAGAATGATCGGATTTGAGAAGCCTTGAGGTCGGTCCGGTGACTTCGAGATCAACCATCCTGAGCTGCACCCTCTCGTACCCCTGCCAGCGATCTACCTCCGGCACAAAAACCAGATCGACGCCCCTATTCATGGGAGGTCGTTTTTCTCCAAGGCCGAATCCGATCGCCTCCACCACGCTGCTTCCCTGTCTGAGCAAGAGCTTCAGGTGCCTTTCTCCCACAACCCTGGATTCCATGACCTTTAGGTCGTGGCAATAGAGAAGGGGTTCGGGGTTCCCGCGTCCGAAAGGGCCCATGGATTTGAGGCGGGTTACGACCTCCAGGGTTAGCTCCGGCAATGAAATCTCCGCATCGATTTCGATGATGGGAATCAAATCGTCGGCGTTTAATTCTTCCCCGGCAAGGGCTTCAAGTTGGTCGGCCAAGGCTTCGATACAAGACTCTTTGAGGGTAAATCCGGCTGCAAGGTCATGGCCGCCGAATCTCTCGAAGAGGTGCCCCAGTCGGCTCAAGGCCTTGTACAGGTTGAAACCTGCGATGCTTCTCGCCGAGCCGGTCGCCATGCCGTCGCGCACATCCATTACGAGCGCGGGGCGGTGGTATTTATTCACGAGGCGCGATGCCACGATCCCCAAAACCCCGCGGTGCCAGTCATGACCCGAGAAGAGGAGCGTCCTTCGCCCTTCAAGATTCCCCATGGTCGCCATGATTTCATCGATTTGCTCGAGTATGCCCCGCTCGATGTCCTGGCGCCTGCTGTTCAGGGCGTTCAATTGGGTTGCCAGCTCTCTCGCCACATCAATCCGGTTTGTGGTGAGCATTCTGATTCCTATCTCAGCCGTGCCCATCCTCCCCGGGGCATTGAGCCTGGGTGCCATTTTAAAGGCAAGATCATTGGCCGTGATGGGAGTGGAACCAAGGTCGGTGATCTCCTGAAGGGCCTGAATTCCGGGCCATTTGGTGTGCCTCATCCTCTCCAGACCGGCACTCACCATGATCCTGTTCTGATCCAGAAGGGGGACCATGTCGGCCACCGTTCCCAGGGCGACGAGATCAAGATAGTCCCTCAGATCGGGCTCGGGCCTGTTCCTGAACCAGCCCCTTTCCCGCAAAACGGCTCTCACGGCAACCGCCAGCAAAAAAGCGACCCCTACGCCTGCAAGATCCTTGAAGGGAAACGTCGAGCCCGTCCGATGCGGGTTTACGACCGGGCAGATCGGGGAGAGGGCTCCTTCCATCTGGTGATGATCGGTGACCACTACCTTCATCCCCAATTCAATGGCCCGGGCTATCTCTCTGCTGTTTGTGGAGCCACAGTCCACGGTGATCATTACTCCCGTACCCCCCTGGGCTATCTTTTCCAAAGCCCCCAGGTCAAGGCCGTAGCCCTCCCTGAACCTGCTCGGGATATAGGAAGAGACGTCAAGGCCGAGATCCGAGAAAAAATTCAAGAGGAGGGCTGTGCCGGTGATGCCGTCCGCATCATAGTCACCGTATATGGTCATTTTTTCGCGACGATCAATGGCAAGGCTGAGGATCTCTACGGCTTCCTCCATGTCCTTCAGTTGCATGGGGTTCGACAGTTGTGAAAGGGTGGGAGAGAGAAAGGATTTGGCGGAGGCGGTGTCCGAGAGGCCGCGGTTGATCAGGAGTTGGGCCTCCAGGGGGGACAGGCCGGTTTCACGGGCAAGGGTTGAGGCATAAGGAACAGGCGGTCTCAGTTTCCAGAACTTGATCATCCTTTGTCAGCGCCTGTTCCGATCATCATTTTTTCTACAGTTTTGATGTCTTTAGGCGTGTCAATCTCAATAGAATCGTAAAGGCTATCTGCGACTTTGATCCTGAACCCGTTTTCAAGCGCCCTCAGCTGTTCCAGCTTTTCAGAAGACTCGAGGTGACTCACCGGGAGGCCGGCGAATACTCTCAGGAAGGCCCGGCGATAAGCATAAAATCCGAGATGTTTGTAATAGATTTTGCCGGATGAGGAATCACGAAAAAAAGGGATCGGGGAGCGGGAAAAATAGAGGGCAAATCCCGCCTTGTCAGTCACCATCTTGACGAAGTTAGGATCCGCTACCTCACCCTGCTCGGTGATTCGGTACTGCAGTGTGCTCATGGGCAGCTGTGGGTCCTCCAGCAAGGGTTCGATGAGGTGGGAGATGAGGGAGGGCGAGAATAGCGGCTGATCTCCCTGTATATTGATGACCAGGTCATCGTTGTTCAGGTCCAGCGCTTCCACCGCTTCAGCGATGCGGTCTGTTCCGGAGGGGTGGTCCTCCTTGGTTATAATCGCCTTGCCTCCGAAATCACGGACGCACTTGGAAATCCTTTCGTCATCCGTTGCGACGTAAACCTCGGTGATCTCGGGACAGGAACGGGCGCAGTGGTAGACGTGCTGGATCATGGGCCGGCCCGCGATAAGGGCCAGGGGCTTACCTGGAAAGCGCGTGGATTCGTATCTTGCCGGTATGCAGGCCAGTATTCTCATGGAAGCATGTCTCTTCGCTGTTTATATCAGCAGCCTGTATAGGTGGCAGAGGCGGAGTCGGACTCCCATGCCGTCACCCTGCTGACCCTTACCCTGTCGTTGTTCAGGTCCCGGCTCAGAGACTCATAGATGTACCTGGCGATATTTTCAGAGGACGGGTTGATTTCCCTGAAGCCTTCCAATTCATTTAAGAACCTGTGATCCAGGTCTTGAATTACCGTTTCGGTCGCCTTTTTAATCAACTTAAAATCAATGAGGATGCCGTTTTCCTGCAGGTCATTGCCCGTCACATAGACCTCGATCCTCCAGTTATGGCCATGCAGGTTTTCACACTGGCCCTCAAAGTCCCTCAGCTGGTGGGCAGCCGCCAAATTCGAGATAACTTTTAGCTCATACATGGACTTCGTCTTGCTAAAGAAAGGTTCTACTCTTGTGCGGGCCACGCCTGCGTGACCCTTGCTGATCAACGAGATAGACCCACGCCTCAGGTCCTGGCCGAGAGAAAAAATAGCCATCTTTTTGGGGCGACTTGCGTCCCAAATCCCGAGACCGGTCGTGCATCGCTATTCATGGAGAAACGAATCAAGCCCTGTCCAGAAGGGCGGTGGGCTTTACTGAGAATCGCTTTCCTGGAAGGGCTTTCCACACTCACTGCACCTGCCGTCGATTATGATACCCGTACAGGTGCCGTCGGGGCAGAGAACCCGATCCTCCAGTTCAAAGCTATCCTCCTCTTCACCGATCGTCTGTTCAGCAGGTCTCTCCAGTTCAGCGCCGCAATCCATACAGAAACGGCTCTCTGCAGGAAGTGTGGCTCCGCACTGGGAGCATTCCTTTCCCCCTATTTCGTTATGGCAGTGTGGACATTGCATTTTGAGAATCAGCTCTTCTTAGAGGTCGTTACTTGAAAGGGTGTAATCATCTGCTTAACCTTGACACTCTTGCATTTGGGACATCTGAATTTTGTCTTCTCGTATTCCGAGATAGACATGACCAGGCTGAATTTTTTGTTGCACTTCTCACACTTGAAATCATAAGTAGGCATCGCAGGCACCTCCCGTAGAAAAAGAATCCATCCGATGGTAGATCATATCTATTTTATTCTTTTTGTCAACACATATGGGAGGGTAGAAGTTTATTATCTATTCGGCGTCACATGCTTTGTTGTCGCCCCTCAGCATAATGACCGTAGCAAACCTCCCGGTAACCCCTTCAGCCCGATAGGAGTAAAAAAGGTCGGTCCTGCATCTGGTGCAGATGCGTGCCGCCTCGATATTTTTCTCACTGAGACCCGCCGCCAAGAGCTGCGAACGGCTTATTTCCCAGAGGTCGAAGAAATGCCTTCTGACCATAAAAGGCTTGAAGGCCTTCGGGAATATCTCCTCATGGGTCACGAACTCGGCGCAGCATGGACCCAGTGAGGGGCCTATGGCAGCCCTGATCTCGCCGGGATTGCAGCCGAAATCGTCTCTCATCCGGTTCACCACGGCCCCCAGCACGTTGCGGGTATTTCCCCGCCAACCGCAATGGGCGTTGGATATCACCCCCCTTTCAGGATCAAAAAAGAGCACCGCCTGGCAATCAGCCTGCTTCACCATGAGGCCCAAATCGGGTGCATCGGTGATCATGGCGTCTGCTGTGGCGGGCATCTCAAGGCGGTGAGGTTCACCCTTTCGGAAAACCAGGATGTTCGTCCCATGGGCCTGGTTCACAAATTTCAGATCCTTGGCCCCGATGGCCTCCCTGATGATCTGGAGATTGGCCGTCACTTTCTCCTTCTCGTCGCCGGTGCTGAAACTTGCATTAAGGGTGCTGAAGACAGATGCGCTCACGCCCCCGAGCCGGGTGTAAACCGCATGGCCCAGTTGGTCATATCTTGAGAGGTCGGGGAACTGGAAATACGGCACTTCAAGGGGGGCGGCGGCTTCGTTCCCCGGGAAAAAATCGTTGCAGGAGGCAGGAATACCGGCGCTCTTGGTCAGCATGGTCACAAAGGGGTCACCGCCGGGGCCTTTGTCCAATATCGGAACAAAGTGAGGGGAATGTCTGAGTCTTTTTAAGATAGCCTTGGTCGTGCATCCTTCGTCGAACCTTCCGCGGCATGTCTTCATCGGCCTGTGACAAGAGTAGATATCATCACGACACGGACTGCGTTACTTACCGCTGCTTCCTTCCGGACCTGACGGGGTTCATAATCGTCCGTCACGTGAGGTCCACCCCCTCGGCAGGGGCGATCAGGGGCAGTACCGAAGCGAGATTCTCATGAAGGATTTTCAACCCCGCATAAGCGGATTTCGGGTTACAGGGCACCGCTAGCTCCCCATCTAGCACGACCAAGGCGGATACTCTTCTTTCTAAATGTCAACGCGGTCCTTGAGTTCTTTGCCGACCTTGAAGAAGGGGAGCCTTTTTGATGCTACGTTGATGATCTCACCGGTCTTGGGATTTCTTCCCTGGTAGCCCTCATAGTTCTTGATCTTAAAGCTGCCAAAACCTCTGATTTCTACCCTCTCGCCGTCGGCAAGGGCCTTTTCCATATCCCCGAAGACGGTATTGACGACCTCTTCAGCCTTTTTTAAGGCGAGGGTTTCGGCCTTGGCAAGGGCCTCTATCAGTTGTGATTTGTTCATAGGTCAACTCTCTCAAAAGGGTTGTTGTTAAGATTCCCTTAACCATCCAAAGGGCAAAACCGTTCACATGAAAGATCACGCGCCGATGATGAAGATAATGAATTCAATGTCTTAAGTCAAGCCTTTAGTTTCATTTAAACTCCATGTCCTAAATAAAGGGGAGGGGGCTCTCCTGGCCGAGCGGTTTCCTCGGTTCGGCCGCCACACCGCAGTCCCTGATCAAGATTTGGGCAACAACCCGTCAACGGGCGACAGCGCCAGGATTCCATCGTCGGGGGAGCCCTTCCTCAATACAATCCTTGGAGGAGAAAGAGCCCAAAGGCCTTGATATTTCCCTTAACCTGTTATAAAACTCAAATTATTATGAGATCTGTGAACTGCCATCTCCCCTTAAGAGGTCTCGCGTCGAAAGAGACGTCCGGGAGATCGATGATACGTCCTGTTTTTGGCCTTCCAGCGAGACCTTCCAAAAAGTCGAAAGAGGCATCTGATCCCCGCGGGGACCGGCCTTGGAGAATGGAGGCTTTCCTCTGCCCCAATAAGAAAACGTAGGAGCCCTGGATCATAGAAGGCCCGGACGGGAAAAGGGGGGCAGAGAATGATCCAACCCCATAGTGAGTCACGAGTCACCCATGAAGAAGATCATCGCCATTGACGGGCCCGCCGGTTCCGGGAAAAGCACGGTCAGCCGTCTTACAGCCAAGAGGTTGCTTTTTCTCTATCTGGACACGGGTGCTATGTACCGTGCGGTGGCCCTCGAGAGCAAGAGAAGGGCGATTGATCTCGGCCGACGCAAGGAGCTTCGAGAACTCTGCAGGAACCTGGATCTTCATTTTAGGGGCGATGGAGAGGAGAGCAGGGTGTGCATAGGGCAGGAGGATGTTTCTTCGCTTATCAGGAGCCCTGAAATGGATATGCTCTCATCCAGCATATCGGCGATTGGAGAGGTCAGAGAGGCGATGACGGCGCTTCAAAGAAAAATAGGGGTAAAAGGGGGCGTCGTGGCAGAAGGGAGGGATATGGGCACGGTCGTCTTTCCCCAGGCAGATCACAAGTTCTTTATCACCGCCACGCTGGAAGTAAGGGCTGAGAGAAGGTATAGAGAAAGGCTGACCAGGGGTGAATCCGTATCCAAGGCCGAGGTCGAAAGAGAACTCCGTGAAAGGGACGAACAAGATACGACGAGGGCGATTGCGCCCCTTTTTCCA
>JAZDGZ010000140.1:0-2514 GCA_043806375.1 Pseudomonadota bacterium
CACCATAGGCTGGTCGAAAGAATGAAAAAAAAGGACATCATGGGGAGCATCGAGACCCTCCGAAGTCACATTCAAAAGGGGAGGGATCATGTCATCCGATGCCTGTCTCATGAAGAGGCCGAGGAAATCGCATAACATCACTTTCGGAGTGGACCATGGCCAATATCAAAGAGGGGCTTGAACGATGGGAAAAGACCTCGCTCAAAGGGACCCTGGAGGCATCCCCGGAAAGGGAGCCGGTCTTCAAGACGGAAAGCGACATCCCTGTCAAGAGGGTTTATACGCCCCTGGATCTGGAGGACCGGGATTATAATACCGACCTCGGTTTCCCGGGAGAATACCCTTATACGAGAGGGGTCTACCCGACCATGTACCGGGGCCGCCTCTGGACCATGAGGAATTATGCCGGCTTTGGCACAGCGGAAGATACCAACAAGAGATATCGCTACCTACTTGAACAAGGCATGGTGGGTCTCTCCATGGCCTTTGATCTCCCCACCCAGCTTGGATACGATTCCGACGATCCCCTGGCCGAGGGGGCTGTCGGCCGTGTCGGCGTAGCGGTTGATACCCTCGCCGATATGGAGACCATATTTGAGGGAATTCCCCTCGACAAGGTCTCGACCTCCATGACCATTAACGCCCCGGCCACGGTTCTCCTGGCCATGTACATTGCAGTAGGAGAAAAACAGGGGGTCCCGCAAAAAAAGCTCATGGGAACCACCCAAAACGACATCCTGAAGGAATTCATTGCCCGGGGGACCTACATCTTCCCGCCCGAGCCGAGCATCAAGCTCGTCCTGGATATCGTGGAGTACTGCGCCCAGCATGTCCCCAGGTGGAATACCCTCAACATCGCCGGATATCACTTCAGGGAAGCGGGGGCCGATGCCATACAGGAACTGGCCTTCACCCTCGGCGATACGATCACCTACATCGAGAAGGCCCAGGAAAGGGGACTTGATGTAGATTACTTTGCGCCCAGGCTTTCCTATAGCCTCGGATGCTATATGGACCTCTTTGAGGAAGTGGCCAAATACCGGGCCGCGAGGAGATTGTTCGCGAAAATCATGAAAGACCGCTTCAAGGCCAAGGACCCGAAGAGCTATCTGTTCAGGATATTTACAGGGTCCTGCGGGTCCACCCTTGTCGCTCAGCAGCCCATAAACAACATCGTCAGGGTCACGATGCACGCCCTGATGGGCATTCTGGGTGGAGACCAGGCCATCCACACGGCCTGCTGGGATGAAGGCTATGCCATCCCGTCGGAGGATGCCGCCCGAACCGCCCTTCGAACGCAGCAGATTCTGGCCTATGAATGCGGTCTAAGTAACACCATTGACCCTCTGGCAGGGTCCTATTATGTAGAATCCCTAACCAACGAGATCGAGAAGAGGGCCGTTGAGTATCTGGACAGGATAGACGAGATGGGCGGGATGCTCAAGGCCATAGAGAACGGCTTTGTGTCCCGGGAGATTCAGGAATCGAGCGTCAGGTTCCAGGAGCGGGTCCATAAGGGAGAAAGAATCATTGTGGGGCTCAATAAGTTCGTCATGCCCGATGAAGAGGACATTGGGGAACAGGACATCTTTCAGGTTGACCCTCAAGTGGAAGAGGTTCAAAAGGGTAAGCTTGCCGCGACAAAAGCGAAAAGGCTTGAAGGGGACGTCAAGAGAACCCTGGCGGAACTCGGTAGCGCCATTGAGCGAAACGACAATCTCATGCCCTTTATCATCGATGCGGTCAAGGCTTATGCCTCCATCGGCGAGATCTGCGGGGTCATGAGAGAGAAGTGGGGGGAATTCACGGCCCCCACCCACATCTGAGGCACAAAGGATGACTGACCCTGCAGCAAGCTGCAGGGTATCAATGCAATGCGACGTCCAATTTCCTGTCATTCCGGGCTTGACCCGGAATCCAGAGATCCTTTGATGGATTCCTGCTTTCGAGGCTGTGTCGTAATGTCATTTCGAGCCCCCGATTGAAAGGGGGCGAGAAATCTTGATTTTGCATGTAGCGGGATTTCAAGATTTCTCCCGGAGTTTACCCCGAGTGGGTCGCGGGGGTCGAAATGACAGAAAACAGACGCACGCGGGGTTGCGATACAGTCTCTTATGCAGGAAAGACGTCATCAAGTAAACCCTGCAGCAAACTACACGGAATGATCAGGTTCAACAGAGGTCCCGGAGAAAAGCAGTGTCTGGAGAAGCAAAAAAGCGAAAGATCAGAGTGCTCATAGCAAAAGTGGGTCTGGATGGACATGACCGCGGGGCAAAATTCGTGGCCCATGTCCTGAAAAATGCCGGCATGGAGGTCATCTACACCGGCATCAGGCAAACACCCGACCAGGTGGTCAACACCGCCATCCAGGAGGATGTGGATGTGGTAGGCCTCAGCTTTCTCTCGGGTGACCACATGGTACTTGTCCCCAAGGTCATGGAGCGGCTTAAAGAAAAGGGCAAGGGAGAGGCCGTAGTCCTCGTAGGGGGCATCATCCTGAAGCGGGACATGCCG
>JAZDGZ010000141.1:0-8778 GCA_043806375.1 Pseudomonadota bacterium
AGAAGGGTCGTAGATATGAACGGAACTATCTCGGGGGAACATGGCGTGGGGATTACCAAGGCCCCTTATCTCGAGATGGAAGTCTCCCGCCCAGCCCTGGAACTCATGGTCCGCCTCAAAAGGGCCTTTGATCCCAAGGGCATCCTGAACCCGGGCAAGATCTTTCCTTAAAAGCTGATGACTACGCAAAAAGTCCCGTTCACCCTTCGATACCCTGGTCGCCTTTGGCACCGCCGTAGGCGGGAAAACCTCAGGGCGAACGGTTGAAAATAACCTTAGGCATCTGATTTTCCGTTCGTGGTGAGGTATCGAACCACGAACGGAATGCCGGTGTTCGACTTTTTTACGAAGCCGTCAATGTTGAACTTGCCAGGCCCCTGGCTTTCTGTGTATAAGATCTCAATTTGCATCATCGGGAAACGAATGATCAGCACTATCAAGGCTATTTTCCTAGGCATTGTCCAAGGATCCACTGAGTTCCTGCCCGTCAGCAGCTCCGGGCATCTGGTCCTCTTCCAGAATCTTCTTGGGCTCAAAGAGCCGGAACTGCTCCTGGACATCAGTCTCCATCTCGGAACCCTCCTTGCCGTATGTCTCTACTTTCACTCTGATCTCACGAAGATGATCAAGGAATCCTGGACATTCGCCGTTGAGCTGTTGAAAGGGCGAAAATCGTTCAGCCGGATTGCAGAGACCCCTTATGCATCGTTTACGCTGTGGGTCATTGTCGGCACCATCCCAACAGCCCTGATCGGCATATCCTTCAGGTCAACCTTGGAAGGCCTCTTTGATTCTGTTCCCGTGGTGGGTATCATGCTCCTTTGCACGGGCGCCATTCTCGCTATCTCCGGATTCATATCCAAAAACCGAGATGGGCGTCTCAACATCGGTCTCTTTGCCGCCCTGGCCGTTGGACTGGCCCAGGGTTTTGCCATCATTCCCGGTATCTCAAGGTCCGGGGCCACCATCGTCTGCGGCATGGCCTGCGGACTGAAAAGGGATGTGGCCGCGCGTTTTTCATTCCTTCTATCCATTCCTGCCATCTTAGGCGCCCTGGTGCTTCAGCTAAGCTCGGAGGCACGGCATGAGATTGCCTTTCTGCCCCTGCTGGCCGGACTTATCGCCGCCACCCTTGTGGGTCTGGCGGCCCTGAAAGTACTCATGGGTATGGTCACCAAGGGAAACCTCTTCTGGTTTGCCCCTTACTGCTGGGGCCTTGGCCTGCTGATGCTCTTTCTCTGATTTCTCCCGGTTCTCGGACTCGCTCCCTGCCCCTTGTGCCCTGCCCCCGATCTCAAGGAGATCACCCCCAATCCTGCTGATCTTTACCCACACTTGACACAGGGGGTATTTGGGGGTTTGGGTGTAAGTGCCCCAAAATATGGAATATCGAATGCCCGCCTGCCTGCGGGTGCTTGAAACCGAGATAATAGCCGTTCCTTTAAGATCAACGTTGCGGGATTATCCCCACTTTATTCAACGGCACTGCGGGCAGGTCGAACAAGGAACCGCAGAATGATGAAGTTTTCAATTCGATATTCGAAATTTCTTGTTCGACATTCTGCGGTTTAAAGAATACTATTTCGAGACGATTAATAACTGAATCGCCGCTACCTGCCCCTGATCTCCCCAAGACCGAGAAGCCGGAAGTAAATCATGATGCTCTCCTCTTCATCCAGGCGCCCCGCTATCAACCTGACCCCCCAGCACTGGGACTCATAATCAAGCCAGTAACTGCTCTCGCTGATCTTCTTGACGTTGAGGTCCCTCTTCTGGGAAGTCCCGGCAGAAAACCCATACAGGAGGTTGACGTTGAGGCGGTAATTGAGGCTCTTGATCCCTTCACTGGAGTACTCGTAGTCTAAGGCATAGGTATCTCTTCTGCCCCCTGACCTCTCGAAAGCGAATTCCAGGGCCACGTCTGTATAAGAAATCTCCTCATCATAATAATCCCAGCGGGCCTCGGCATCGACATACAGGGTCTTGAAAGGCCTGAGGGTCAATATCCCTGCCAGAGGCTCGAAAGGCCTTTTCTTCCGCGACGTCCCTGCATCCCCTCTTGCATCTTCAATATCGTATCCCTGGCTCAAAGCGAAGGTCCCCCATTGGGCGTAACTGATCTCCCCTTTCTCGTTTTCTTTCCGCGCGTCAAAGAAGTTGTCCACGGATAGGGTCACCCGATTGATCTTTCCCTCCACATCGATCGGCTCAAACCAGGGCTGGAGATTATCGTGATCTTTGGGAGCCCTGTATTGATAGATGAGGGAGGGGCTGAGCTTGTGTTTCAATTTTTTTGCGCTCCCCCAGTCCATATCAAAGATTCTTTCCAAGACCGTGGACACCCTTGCCTGAAAATCGTAGGCCTCCTGGTGCTGTTCCTCGCCTTTTCCCATGGGATCGTCTACCCATTGCCTATTTCCCGTATAACTCAGAGAGGGCTCGAATTCCAGGTAAGGACCAAGCCAAAGGGGATAGGAAATTGCCGGGGTAAATGAGGCTCGGTGTCCCTTGCGGCCGGTCTCCCTCCAGATGTAATCATAGTCCGCGTCGAGTCTAAGGAATAGGGGAAGTCCATCCAGGGGCCTGGGGAGGATGTCCAGGTTTAACCCTCCAAAGGGCTGTGCGGTCTCATCGTCCGGAAGATTCTCCGGTCGCTGATGATAAGACCCCAGCGCCTGGAGGCTATACCCTTCCCTGTCGTAGGCCAACCGGAGGGCGGACCTCCTCGTAGGAGACTGGGTCTCCTCAACAGGTCTTCCGGATGTCCCTGCCAGATCCGGTCTCCCCTGAATGCCAAAAAGGCCTCCCTGGAACTCCTTCAGATAATCCTGATCGCTCAAAAAATCGGCATCAAACCGGGCTTCCACCCCCAGGGGCAACTCCTGATCGGCCCTGCCCCTCAGCCAGTACCGGGTCTCATTGGTCCTCGGAAATGGGCTGAGATCCACCTCTTCAGGTAGGCTGAGATCCTTCTTTTCTATCCTGTCTGAGAGGACGTCCATGAGAAAAGTCCCCCGAGACTCCCCTTCTGCAACGTAGCGAAATTCAAGGCCCTGCATCAAACCGCGCTCATCCATGTAACGCTCATAGAAAGTAGCGTCCGTTTGGTCAGACATGGCCCAGAAAAAGGGGATTTCCACGTCCAGACCGTTCCGGTTCGAGTAACCCACCATGGGGGGAAGAAGGCCCGTCTGTCTTTTCGTCTTGGCCGGGAATATGGCATAGGGAATATAGAAGGCCGGGACATCACGAATCCTGAAGACGGCGTTCTTTACGGTACCGTAACCTTCCAGGGTAACCTTAACCTCCGAACCCGTAATGCTCCAGTCGGCCTTATCACCATCGCAGGTGGTTATACGACACCCCTTGACCAGATAAGTGTTAGGTCCTGTCTTTTCTATGACATCCCCACTGATGTAATAGTGATTCTCCTGGAGGAAAAGACGACCCTTCGTCATCTTACCCTGGTAGGTGTTTAGGTCGAATACGGCCTCCTCTGTCCTGAGAATATCCCCATTCGCTTCCAGGACGACGTCACCCCAGGCCTCCACGATCCCGGTCTTCTCGCTGTATTTCGCCCTCTGAGCTGAAAGAACCTGCCCCGGCCTCGTGATGACCACATCCCCTTCGGCAACATAAAGGCCTTCCCCTTCTACGTAGCTCAGCTTCTTGGCCGTAATCTGCCAAGGGGCATCCCCACCCTCCCGAAGCCGTTCCTCTAAAGACGAATCCAGCGCCATCAGAACGTTCGTCTGCAGAAGCACGAACAAAATCGCCGTGAGCAGAGAGAGGCCTTTTATCAGATTTCTCGTTCCTATGGCTGACCTCCTGATGAACGACCCCGCCGCCCCGCTGTAGCGGGATCCTCCAGCGGCGGATAAATCTCCGCTACGCTCCGACAAGCAGCGGGGTATCAAGAATTCAGAAGCCAGAATTCAGGATGCAGAATAAAACAACCATACAAACGGCTTTCATATTAGCCTTATTCTTCTGGATTCTTGTATGAAACTCAATGACATTCCAAGCCCCAGTTCGCTCCTTCGATACCTCAGGGCGAACGAATTCCGTTCGTGGTGAGGTATCGAACCATGAACGGAATTCCGACTCGGGCTCTTTTGGATGCCGGAGTTTCCTCTTCGATCAAACTGGCCAACCGGCCAGAGGTTAAGCTGACTCCTGGCTCCTGGATACTTTAAAGTACATGACAAATCCAGAGGCATTATACATTACCATACGCAGCAAGCTGCGGGGAATTAAACCCAAAGAGACATTAAAAGCGGGTTATTTGAGAATAAGAAAATAGAGGTGATCACTGCCGAATGCTGTCCGGTCTGTTCTTGTTGGGATCAAGGATGGCTATGGCATCCCCCACCGTGAAAAGGGAACCGGCCACCAGGATCATGTCTTCGGGGGAAGCCAGTTCCCGTGCCCTCTGGAGTGCCTGCGGTAACTCGGGAAGGATCTCCCCTGGTTTCCCCATTGGAGCAGCCACCCGTTCCAAGGTCTCCGGGGCGGCGGCCCGGTGGTATTCCGGCCTGGAATAAATGACATAGTCGGCTATGGGAACGATCCCGCGCATAATGCCCTTTATGTCCTTATCGCCCATCACACCTAAGACTAAAATCAGTCTCCTGTAGCGAAATCCCTTTTGAATCGAATGGGCGAGGCTCCTTATGGCCCCTGGATTATGAGCCCCATCCAGAATCAGCAGAGGCGCCCTGGAAACGATGTGCAGCCTTCCCGGCCAGACGGGCTTTCTCAGGCCTGCCCTGATATGATCCGAAGAAATCTTGTATCCCTCTTTCTCACCCAGCAGTTCCACCACGGCCAGGGCCGTGGCCGCATTCCGATGCTGGTATATCCCATGGAGTCCCAGCTCCAGATCCTTAAGCCGCCTCTTGAGTCCATAGTAGTTCAATCTCGTCCCGTTCGTGCGAAAGCGCACATCCTTTCCCACCCGCCAGAAAGAGGCCCCTTTCTCCTGGCATCTCCGCCTGAAAAGTTCGATGACAGCGGGTTGGGTCGCCCCGGTGACCAGGTCTACGCCTCGCTTAATGATTCCGGCCTTCTCCTTTGCAATATCCCCGAGATGGCGCCCGAGAAAAAACTGGTGATCCAGGGAGATGTTCGTAATCACCGAGATCCTCGGTCTGATCACGTTCGTGGCATCCAGCCTCCCCCCCATACCCACTTCCATGATGGAGATATCCGTACCCTCTCTCGCAAAATAGATCAGGGCCATGGCCGTGACAACCTCAAAAAAGGTGGGAGGCTCCTTTGAATCAATGACATCCATCAATTCGCCTCCGATAGCTGCCACCTTTTCAGGAGAAATCTCCTGACCGTTTATGCGGAATCGCTCTGTGAACCGCACGAGGTGGGGCGACGAATAGAGACCCACCTTCAGCCCCGATTCTAAAAGGATGGCCTCCAACATAGCAGCCACCGAACCCTTTCCGTTCGTCCCAGCGATATGCACATATCTCTGACCGTGGTGGGGATTTCCAAAAAATTTCAGGAGGTTTGAGGTCTTGGAAAGGCCAAATTTAATCCCGTATTTCTGCAGGCCATAAAGATAGCGTATCACGTCGTCATATAGAATGTCCCTTTTCTTCATACCTCATCTTTACTCCTTCGGATTGATAACCAGGCCCCTTTCCATCTGTCTGACACAGCAACCAGACCAAAGGGCTGATCAGACCTTCTCAAGGGTAGTATATCCCAGGTGAAGCAGCTTTCTGCCGAAATCCCTGAAAAGCACTTCTATCTTTTCCTTGCCCGCAAGTTTTGAGACGACGCCTTTGCCGAAGGCCGGGTGTCTCACCCTGTCCCCGGGACGCAAACCGCCCGGGGAGACCCCTTCCCGTTGAACCACATGCCCACCCCGTGCAGGCCTTCTTATCGAAGTCTCCCTGGCCATGGTCCCGGACGAGCCGTATTCCGCCACTCCTTGGGGCAGGGCCTGGATGAAAGAAGAAACCCCGGCCCTCTGCATCATGCCGGATGCTCCAAAAGAGGCCCAGGCGGGGGGTGATTCTTGACCCGGATAAGACATGTACAATTGATCCTTGGCCCTGGTGGCGGCCACGTACATGAGGCGACGTTCCTCTTCAATCCCCTCCTCGCTGGAAATGGCCTTTGCAGGGGGGAAATACCCGTCCATCACCCAGATGACGATGACGATGGGCCATTCGAGGCCCTTTGCCGAGTGGACGGTGGAAAGGGTCAGGCACTGCCCTCTCTCGCTTGAATCCACATCGGCAAGGCTGTTTGGGGGGTCGAGGACCAGGTCGTCCAAAAAGGGTCTCAGGCTTCGATAACGGCTGGCCATAGGAATCAACTGCGCCAGGTCTCTCTCCCGTCTCGGGAAATCGTCAAACCTCTCCTTCAGAATCGGGGCATAATATTCCATGGCAAGCTCGACCGCCCTCTCCGGCGCCACATCCTTGGCCGCCAGCCGCTTCATGAGATTGGAAAGCCCTTTCAGGCCGTCGTCTCCCTTCCCTGCCCCCGGCCATTCACCCACCTTCCAGGGAAGAGGTTTCTCCTCTTTCATCCAATGGATGATGCTCTGGCTCTTGGCTTGGCCTATGTTCTTGAGGAGCCGCAGAATGCGGCCCCAGCTTATGCTGTCTTCATTATTCACCACAACCCTGAGATGGGCCAGAAGGTCCTTGATGTGCGCCGACTCAACGAATTTGAAACCCCCGTATTTGACAAAGGGGATGCCTTGCCGAGCCAGTTCCACCTCCAACTCAAAGGAATGATAGGCGGCCCTGAAAAGGACGACGAAGTCCTTGATTGAGCGCCCCTGACTCATCTGGTCCTTGATGAATCGACATATGAACATCGCTTGCTCGGGCTCTGTTCTGGTGTCGATGATCCGCGGCATTTGGCCGTCGCTTCGTTTGGTGAAAAGGCACTTGGTGTACTTGTCATGGGCCTGGGCCATCAGGGCATTGGTGAAGTTAAGGATGGGCTGGGTTGACCTGTAGTTCTCTTCCAGCTTGATGACCTTTGCCTCGGGAAAAAGCATCGGAAAATCAAACATGTTTTTGAAATTGGCCCCACGAAAGGAATATATGGACTGGGCGTCGTCCCCGACAACCATAATATTGCGGTGGCTATCGGCGAGCCATTTCACGATGTCGGCCTGAATGGCATTGGTATCCTGGTATTCGTCGACCATGATATAGCGGTACTGTCCGCTAAGACTGCGCCGAATCGTCTCATGCTCGGAGAGAAGCTCTCTTAAGAAGAGAATCAGATCGTCGTAGTCCATGAGCTGGTTCTCCCGCTTGTACTCTCCGTAGAGCTTCCAGAGTCTCTGGACCTGAGGAATATATTCAAGGAACTGTGTATACTCCTCACCCATGAGGACGGCGACGGGCGTCTGTAGGTTTGCCGACTTGCTCAAGATGTTGGCCAGGGTTGAGCGTTTTGGAAACCTGATGGCTCCCTTATCGACCTGAATCTCTTGGACAATGGCCTGGACAACCTCTTCCATGTCCGACCTGTCGAGAATGGTAAAGGTCCTTTCAAAGCCCAGGAGATTCGCGTGTTCCCTCAGAACTCGGTGAGCCAGGGAATGAAAGGTCCCCCCGGATACGTGTCTGCATCCCTCATCGGAAAGACCCGAAGCCCTCTCCAGCATCTCCCCGGCTGCCTTTCTGGTAAAAGTGAGAAGGAGGATACTTTCCGGAGGGATTCCTGTTTCCACAAGGCGTGCTACCCTGTAAACCAGGGTCCTGGTCTTTCCGCTCCCTGCTCCGGCGATCACCAGCAAGGGGCCTTCGAGGGTCGTAACCGCTTCCAACTGGGCGGGATTCAGGAATTGTTCATAATTGATCATGCGATTGGACGACCTTTCATTGTTCCTTTTTTTGATGCTAACCGAGGACGACCAGCGGTATCAAAATACCCACCACCAAAAGGAGGATCAGGGCGAGGGGAATGAGAAGGGCAAAGATGATCTTCAGATAGGAGATCCTATGAATCTCACGGAGGCCTATGATCTGAACAACAACGAGCCAAAGACCCCCGATCAATCCGCCCACAAAAGGGACAAGTCCCCAGATTTGGGCGGCCTGGGAATAGGAAATCACCCTGAAGGTGGCCTCGAATCCGTTGCTCCCGCCTCGGACCGCAAGAAGGAGCAGGTGGACAATGGCGCTCGCGACAAATAGGGTCATGGCCACAAGAAGGGGACAAAGGGCCATGGCGCCCAGGAAAACGAAGACCGTCCCAAATCCCCCCAGGGGGCCGGCGCCCCCGGAAAAAAGCTCTGCCCCGCCCTGCAGAAATTGCCAGAAAATCACCAGCATCATGCCTATGGAGCCTGCAAGGAGTCCGAAGGCCATGGGCTCTCTGATCCCCCCTTCATAGGTTGTCGTTCTGAAAAACCTCTTCGGGGAGAAAACGACTGATTTCAGGGTCAGCGTCATGCCCTTTAGGAGACCTGACTCGGAGCGGTTTTCCCAGGGTGAAAGGCTGCGCCTACCCTCAGCGCCGGCCGTTTCTTGGGCCCTTTCAAAATCAAAGTCGAGGACGGGAAAAAAGAACTCAAACCTCTCTTTGCAGCGCGGGCAGGTTGCCCACCTCGTACCCGGCGGAACCTTCTCTCTCGGTATCTTTCTAGATAGGTTGCAGTGGGGGCAAGTGATCTCTACCGTCATTTCCTTTTCTTCTCTTCCTTGATCATGTGACTCAGTTCCTTCTTCTCCGACCACCTCTTCAGCCTCTCGATCAGGCCGCTCACCGGGCGCCGGTCCATGATCT
>JAZDGZ010000142.1:0-4184 GCA_043806375.1 Pseudomonadota bacterium
GCGGTCATGATCTCGCAGGGTTCCTTTAGGACCATCGCTTTCATCAATTACCTCTTCCTGTCTAATCGTCGAACCAGTATGAGGAGTCTCTTCTCACGCTCCAGATCGACGGGTATCAACTTTGCCTGAAACTTATCTTGAGGGGCTTTGGCTCCCTTGAACCCAAAGGATGTTTGATGGAAAATGCCCTTCCATGCATCCCTTATGTCTTGCAGCGCCTTTTCTCTGAAGTCCTGTTCCAGTAAATCTCCGATATTTCGACCAAGAAGTTTGAATCTGCTCTGTCCTGCTATTTCCAGGGCTTTCTCGTTGAAGCCCAAGATCTGTCCTTTATCGTCTACGAGGAATGCGATCTCCTCGCCGTATAACTGGGTTCCTAAATGATCCTTGGCATCTCTCATCTGAGCGTAGGCAAGCTCAAGATTTCGGTTCGCTTCCCTGAGTTGCTGATGCATGGCCTTCAGATTTTCCTCCGCCTGTTGACGTTCCGCTACCTCCTGTTTCAGAAGGGCATTTGCTTGTGAGAGTTCGTTGGTACGCTCTTTGACCCGTCGTTCGAGATCAGCGTGGGCCTTCTGAAGAGCCTCTTCTGCTTGCTTCGTTTTTGAGTAAAGCAGTGCATTTTCGATGGCCAGGGCGGCGGGCGTGCTCAATGCGGTGAGCAGGAAGAGGTCCTCTCTTCTGAAGCCCTGAGCCGCAGCCACCGAGTGGGCATAGATGACGCCATAGGTCTTTGATTTGCTCACGAGGGGTACACACATGACCGATTTGATTCGCATGAGTATGATGCTCTCTGAAAGATCTGCCTTGTCCGCGAGACTGGTATCCGACATCATAAGGGCTTTGCCCTCGCTGATCACCCGGTTCACGATCGTGCGGCTATAGTCCATACTAACGCGCCCTTCCCGGTTTTTTGCCTTAGCGATGATCTCCTTGTGTTCTCCAGTCTGTGGGTCAGTCAAGAGAACGGCCCCGCTATCGATTGTTCTGAGACAGGAGAAAATAGACTCCATCATTTTCTCGGAGATTTCCTCTATATCTAAGGATTGCATCAGGATAGTGGAGACCTCATAAATCATTTCGAGTTTGTCCCGATCGGTCATTCGCCTATCTTGATAAAGAAGGTTTCTGCTTTTTTCCCCGGATTGTTCCTGAAGGCTTATGGAAAAGTGGGTCACCATGCCGTCTTCGGCATAGGGTTCACCGAGGCACATGGAGATATTCCCGATGACTATGAAATCCCCCTCTTTTATCTGAACCTGGAAACCCGGACTGATGAGATATCCATTCACCGAGGTTCCATTCCGGCTGTTCAGATCCTCGATATAGAACTTGTCTTCCTTTCTGGTGATCTTCGCGTGCCTGCGAGTTACGGACTGGTCATTGAGGTGAACCCCATTCTCCGGGGCCCTTCCAACGATAGTGGTCCCCTCCCCGATTTCAAAGGACAGGCCCACCTCGGGTCCTTCAACCATGAAAAGTTTGGTCATTGAAACCTCCTGGATCTCTAACAGGACCCTATGGCATTAAAAGCTTTGATTTGCCGAAGTTGCAGGTCACTGAAAAACTCAAAAAGCTTCTCGTTCGTCGGTAGGAGGGAGGCTACACTGTATTTAATTGATTGGATTTCCGCTCCCCGCTTCCGCGAGGACAAGTCATGCAGGAGACCTTTCTCACCAACCTGGCCGTGGTTATCACTTCGGCTAAGACAATAGGGCCATGAGCCGAAGAGGGTGATGCCTTTTTTTGGCTACACCCAACAGATCCATAGAGAGACTTGCCTCGTGGCGATGCTCTTTCCAATCCTTATTTTTGCGGGACCCCGACGGGGGCCAAAAGAGATATGTTAGGGCCGAATTCGAACAGAGGATAGAAGAACGGGGATTTGATGTCAAGCCCGCAAAGCGGAACATTAAATGGTTGCGGGTTTCTTTGCTCTTCGGTTAGAATGGTCTTCGAAAAGTCGATTCTTGGCCCTCCGCCGGCAACCCGGGTTTTCGGATGTCTCCATCTGACCATGAGTAATAGGATTCTTGCAGCCCTTGATCTGATGGGGTTGTTCAGCCGGATTGACCGCCCCAGAGCCTATTTTGAGGTGAACCCATGATCGAGACCAAACCAGTGATCATCACAGACTCGCAATTCGAAGAGCAGGTTCTTCAGCAGAAAGGAATCTCTATTGTCGATTTTTGGGCCCCTTGGTGCGGTCCATGTCACCAGATGGCCCCCGGGCTGAAGGCCTTTGCAGGGGCCAATGCAAAAAAGGTTAACGTATTCAAGATAGACGTAGACGACAATCCGAAAACGGCTGAAAAGTATGAAATCCGAAGCGTTCCCACAGTGATTTTCTTCAGAGACGGGCATCCCGTATATCGATCGTCAGGCGCCATGTCTCAATCCAGCCTGCAGGGCCAACTGGACGCACTCGCCGAGGAGTAGGTTGGTGATTATTTGTTTTTTTCCTCCTGCTACAGGTTTTGACTGAAAAAATCGGAGAACTGGACTCCATTATAGAGCAAGGGGACCGTGGGATGAGATGGATCGATCTTCGCCGAAGGCAGACCTGGAACTTGCCCATTCGCGGTATCTCCCGCGAATGGGCAAAAGCTTTCTTCTCCGTGCCCTCTGTGTCTCTGTGGTGAAAGAAGGTTTGTGAGCGTAATTATGAAAAGTCGTACTAAGCCATCGCTGACTTCGTATAAAGAGGCGATATATCGCGCAGGGTCTTGACCGCATCTTTAAGGACCGTCAAAAACCGAAAGACCTCCTTTTCTGTGTTATCCAGACCGAAGGTCACGACCAAGGTACCCTGAGCATCGGCAAAGTCTCTCCCGATGGACAAGAGCACGTGAGACGCCTGAAGGGCTCCTGCAGCGCATGCCGAACGGGTGGAGACGGCAATGTTCTCTTCATCCAGCAAGAGGACGATGCTCTCCCCTTCGATGTATCTGATCGATACAGAGACCAAGTTGGGGAGGCTGTGCTCCGGATCGCCGTTGATATAATACTCGCCGATATAATTGGGCAATTCCTTGAGGAGGGTTTCCTTGAGTTTTTTGGTGTGGGCGATTCTCGATGCCATATCCCTCATGGCAGACTCGGCGGCGACGCCCGTTCCGATAATCCCGATGAGGTTTTCCGCCCCCGCCCTCTTGTTGTTTTCCTGAACGCCTCCGTCCACCAAGGGCCATATGCGGGTTCCAAGGCGAATATACAGCCCGCCCACGCCCGTGGGTCCGTAAAATGAATTGGAAGCGAAACTGAGGAGATCAACCCCCAGTTTTTGGACGTCCATGGGCACGACGCCGACCGAGTCGACCGCATCGCTGTGAAAGAGCACCTTTTTCTCTTTTGTTACCTGGGCAATTTCTTCTATGGGCTGAATCGTCCCGATTTCGTTATTACTGTGCATGATGGAGACCAGAATCGTATCGTCTCTGATCGCCCTGGCCACGTCATCAGGATTGACTCGACCGTTGTTATCCACGGGAACGGAAGTCACCTGATAATCCATCATCTTGAGACGGCGCAGACTCCTGAGAACCGCGTTATGCTCGATGTTGGAGGTCACAATATGTTTGCCCTTATCCGCCTTGGCAAAGGCCACTCCTTTCAGGGCGTGATTCACCGATTCCGTGCCGTTGGAGGTGAATACCATTTCCTTCGGGCTTGAACAATTGATGAGGCGGGAGACGGAATCCCTGCCCTTTTCAAGAGCCTCCGCGGCCAGGTCTCCGAGTTTATGCTGGCTGGAGGGGTTCCCGTAATTCATCTTGATCGCCTGTATCATTGCCTCCTGAACCTCAGCCAGGATCGGATTTGCCGAAATGTGGTCTAAATTGACAATACCCATTTTTTTACCCTTCCTATATCACCAGATTAATGGCTTTTTTGAGTATCCAGGTGACATGCTTTGCAATAGGTCTCACCGTCCAGGAGTTCGGTATCGCAATAGGGGCAATAGCATTTTTCTCCTGTATCGTGTTCGTGTTTTTCCTGCCGTATAGGCTCAGCCTTGGCCTTTCCCGACTTGCGATCTTCGTAGTCTTTGATCGCAATGTGCAGTGCGTCGGCACCCAGATTTGAGCAGTGGAGTTTGTTTTTTGGCAGGCCTTCCAAGGCGGCTGCCACATCGTTATTGGAGATTTTCTTTGCCTCTTCAATGCTTTTTCCCTTAGCCATCT
>JAZDGZ010000143.1:0-2648 GCA_043806375.1 Pseudomonadota bacterium
TTCCCGAATACACCCACTCCCAGTTCAGAGGCGTTTCCACATTGGAGGAGACCGCACCGGAGCCCCTCGCGGAGATCCATCCGGAGACGGCCAAAAAGTATGGCATCTCTGAGGGTGACATGATGACGGTTGAAACGGTCAAGGGAAAGATCAATATGAAGGCCCGGACCACGGAAGACCTGATTCCCGGGATACTCAGCATTCCTCACGGATGGGCGAATGCAAATGCGAATGAGCTGACCGAGCTCGAGCCTCGAGATCCCGTCACAGGCTATACGGAAATGAAGGCCCTGCTTTGCAGGGTCAGTAAGGCGGAAAATCTCAGCAAGGCTGCATAAAACCCAACCATTTTGAACTCAAACAACCCGCCGGGCCCAGGGCCCGGCGGGTTTCGCTTTGCTCTACCCATCCTACCGGCTGTCCCGACATGAAGTCCCTTCAGTGCAGAATACAAAAGGCACAAGGCGCAGGGCGCAAGGCACAAGGAGAGGACGCTCTCAAATGCCTTGCCCCCTTATTTCTCTTTCCACGCGCCTTGGGCCCCCGCTGTAAGCGGGATCTTCGACTTGCCCCCTGTACCTTTTACGTAATTCTTTCCGGGTGGCAGTAACAGTTGAGCCTGCCCCCTCTTGTGAATCCCACCACGGTGACCCCTCCCAGTTCACCCATGTCGATGCCGTCGGAGGTGGCGGCCGAGACAGAGGCGATGAGGGGTATGCCCGCCGCGAGGGGCTTCAAGACCATGTCGGCCGGAAGGCGGCCGCTGACGGCGAGCCAGGACCGGCCAAAATCGACGCCCTTGATCAACCCGCCGCCAATGACCTTGTCCACCGAGTTGTGCCTGCCAACGTCCTCTGCAGAGCAGATCACCTCACCTGAAGGGGAAAAGAGGATCGCGCAGTGGGTGGCGCCTGTCTTTTCAAAGACGGGCATCCCCACAATCAGACGAAGGGCCTTGATCAGGACCTTGGCCGGGACCCGAAGCTCCGATTCGATCTTTTTACCGCCGAGCCTGAAGATCTGCTCGGGCGTCCAATTTCTGGTACCCGAAGATTCCAGCAGCCTGAGGTCGGGCAACGCATGCCTCAGTCGGGGAATCCGTGTCACCGATACCGTATCACCCGCGATCTCCAGGGAGGAAACGTCCCGGGGGCCTTCAATGATTCCGCGGGTCAGGAGAAAACCCAAAACGAACTCCTCAAAAAGGGAAGGGGATATCACCGCCTGGATGAAGTCCTCGCCGTCCAGCCGGATTTGAATTCGGAATTCATTGAGGACGTCATCCTCCATTTCCCGGACCTCTCCGGTTTCAAAGAAACGGCGTATTCGCTTCCGCTGGTACATATCAGAAATGGTCATCGTTCCTCCTGATAGCTTGGGATTCAGATCCTCTCCCCAGGGGGCCGGGAAGGACGCAAATTCGACACAGAGCAATGTAAACAATGGGTTTGCGAGGCTTCTTGAACCGCAGAATATCGAACAAGGAATTTCGAACTTCGAAGTGAAAACTTCATCATTCTGCGGTTCCTTGTTCGATATTCGACATTTCCTGTTCAGGGTCGCTGGAACCCACTGCTTGAAACATCCTCGGCGTCCAATGTGTATCATGATGAGTCTCAGGAGGAGGGTCAGGCCGTGGGGGAAAAGCGGGTCCCATAATAAACAAGATTATTGTGGAGATCAACAGGCAGTATGACACTTGACGTGCAGGCTGTTGAAAAACGCTCAGATGCAAGGCACCCAAAATTCCGAGGAGTGAGGCGTACAGGGTAGTACGCCGCAGCGACGAGGAATGAGGGTAACGCAGCAGATGGGCATTTTTCAACAGCCTGCTAGAGGGCCCTCATCCATTCCGGCCTAAGGCCTACCTGGCCCTGCAGGGCGCTGTCTATCAGGTCCAGGGCCTCCTGTTTGCCCCTGGGAAGCCTGGCCCTGACAGGGAGGTAGTTGGAGGCGTGGTTCGAGAAGAATAATCCACGGCTCAGATGGGTATGGACGATCATTTCCCGAAGTTCCAGCAGGAACTCCCTTTCATCGGGCAGCTGAAATTCTCCCCTGCGGTGTTCTTCGTAAAGGGGGGTGCCCGGGATGAGCATGACCGTCAGTGCCCCCACGTAATTGGGATCCATGGCGCTCAAGAGTTCTCCGGTGGCCCTCGCATGCTCCATGGATTTTTCGCGGCCGGCAATGCCGAGCAGGACGGTTACGGACAGCTTTATTCCGGCCTCTCTCACCTTTCGCCCCATCTCGATGCAAGTCTGGGCCGTAGAGCCTTTGTGGATCTTTTTCCGAAGTTCATCATCACCCGTCTCTATGCCCAGGTAGAGAATCCCCAGCCCGTTTTCCCTGAGCGCCTTCAATTCCTCGGGCGATTTCATCTTGATGCTCTTGGTGTTGGCATAGGCCCCGACCCTTCTCACCCAGGGCAGGTGCTCCCTGATCCTGTCCAGTATCCACATGAGTCGTTTCTGGGGGATCACCAGGGCATCGCCGTCCATGAGGAAGACCCTGTCCTGTCGCTTCATGTATTTGGAGGCGAAGAGGATGTCGCTCAGGATGATCTTGTCGTCCTTGATCTGGAACCGCTTGTCCTTATAGGTCCCGCAGAAGACGCACTTGTTGTGGGAACACCCCAGGGTGACCTGAAG
>JAZDGZ010000144.1:0-7173 GCA_043806375.1 Pseudomonadota bacterium
ATATTTCGGCCGTATCGTTTGCCCTGATGCCCAGCTTTCCGTGTAGCTTGTTTGCCTCAAAACCCGGCCTATCCGTTTCGACGATGAAAAAAGAGTGCCTCTGGTGTCTGTCCGGATTGTCAGGGTCGGTCAGACAAAAGACATTCAGATAGTTGGCGATGGACCCGTTGGTGATAAACATCTTGGAACCATTGATGACATATTCATCGCCATCCCTGACAGCCGTTGTAATGGCTCCGGTCACATCGGAGCCTGCATCCGGCTCGGTAATGGCCGTCCCAATGATGGCCTCTCCCCCGGCCAGAGGAGGAAGATATCTCTTCTTCTGCTCTTCTGTTCCAAAGAGACCCAATAATTCAGCCCCGAAGGTGGTCGTTATCACCGCGTTGGCCATCCCCGCATCAACCGCCCAGAATTCCTCCGTAATCAGGCAGTGTTCGAAGAATCCCAACCCTGCGCCGCCATAAGCCTCTTCTATGAATACACCGACAAAACCCAACCGGCAGGCCTTTCGCCAGATATCCAGATCAAAGCTCTCATTCCTGTCGAATTCCTGGGCCCGATCGGGAAACTCGCCAAGGGCGAATTCTCGAGCAGCTTTCTGGATATCTATCTGTTCTTTGCTCAAGGTAAAGTCCATTGAATTCCTCCACCGGTCTCCCCTGCCCATTCTCGTGGAACGGCAGAAGGCGGCCACTCCCGCCTGGCAGCAGGACGGAACCGCCCGACAAGGGGCTAAGCGGACAACTTCGCCTTTAGGGCATCGGCAATTTTAAAGAGATCATCGACGACACCGTAATCAGCCACCCTGAATATGGGTGCCTTCTTGTCCTTATTGATGGCAATCACCGTCCCGGCGCCTCCGATCCCGGCCACGTGCTGAAAGGCCCCGCTGATCCCGAAGGCCAGATAGACCTTAGGTTTTACGGATTTGCCGGAGGTTCCCACCTGGTGGTACTTGGGCAGCCAGTTCTTATCCACCACCGGCCGTGAGCAGGAAAGGACGCCCCCCATAAGGTCAGCCAGTTCCTTCATGATGCCCACATTGTCCTGTTCACCAATGCCCCTCCCGATGGAGACGAGCAGTTCCGCCTGGGCGATATCGACCTCTCCTGCGCCCGCATCCTCGAACCCCACGAATCGCCTGCGGACCTCGGGGAGGTCTTCCTGGATCTCCTTTTTGATCACCTCCGCCTGTCGCTCCCCCACCTTGTCCGCAGGAAAGGCGCCACTCCTCACGGTGAACAGATAACCCTTGGATTCCCTCAGAGAGACCTTTGAGAACAGCTTTCCGCTGTAGATCTGCCGGACGGCCTTGGGAGGACCATCATCCACCAGGATATTCACACAGTCCGTGGCAATAGGGAACCCGGTCTTGATGGCTAGAGAAGGGGCAAAGTCCATACCCCATGGAGTATGTCCCATAAGGATCATAGAGGGCTGGTGCTCCTGAATGAGTCTGTAGAGGATCTCCTTGTAGAAATCTCCATTGAAATCCCTAAGCCTCTCGTCCTCCACCAGAATTACACTGTCGGCCCTCTTTCTGAGATCATCGATAAATGGCTCGTCTTTTCCCCCGATTAGAACGGCTGTCAACCTCTGGGACAGCTTCTGAGACAACTCGCTCGCCTTCCAGAGCATCTGATGGGTAATCTCCCTGACCTCTCCATTCCTGTGTTCCACAACGACAAATATCTCACCCATTTACCTGCTCACCCCCTTCTCTTTAAGGATTCGGAGTATGGCCTCGGCTACCGTGGCAGGGTCTCCTTCAATGATCTCGGCACCCTCTGTCTCAGGGGGAAAAAAGATCTCTTCTACCCTCGTCCACGGCAAGAGATCTTCCTCTGCGAGCCCCAGTTCGTCTACCTTCATGACCCGAACCTCTTTCTTGGCCGCCTTTCTAATACCCATAATAGAGACATATCTGGGCTCATTGATTCCCGTCTGAATGCTCAGCTGGGCAGGAAGCTTGATCTTTGAGACCTCCTCCATCCCCCCCTCCAATTCTACCCTGATGGTGGCCTCATCGCCATCCGGTTCAATTCCGGTCACAACGGCCGCATGGGCTAATCCCAAACGTTCAGCCAGCATGATCCCCACCGCCCCGTTGTTGACATCGTCCGCCTGGACGCCCGTCAGGATTAGGTCACACTTGAGCCCTCCGATAACCGCCGATAGGATCTTTGAGATGACAAAGCTGTCCAGGGTGAGGTTTCCCGGATCAACCCTGATTGCCCGATCTGCCCCCATGGCTAAAGATCTTCGAAGGACCTCCTCGTCGTCCTCGGTTCCAACGGTCACGGCAACGGCCTCGCCACCGAATTTCTCCTTGAGAAGGACGGCCTCTTCGACGGCATAGTTATCCCACTCGTTGATGACATAGGCCAACGTCTCTTTCCGCACGTCGTTTTTTTGTGCATTGATTTCCAGATCCACCTCTTGGGTGAGGGGAACCCTTTTTACGCACACGATGATGTCCATCCCCGGCACCTCCTATCTTACTGATTTTCATTTCACTTTTTGACATCAATGAATGAAATCTCATTCATTTTCCACGGAAACCTAGCATAGCTCCTAACCCAAGTCAAAGTTTTTCAAAAGGTGAACGTGATGCTCAGCGAAGAAGCGGTCATCTATATCGACCACCCCTCCGGGTTCTCATTAACATCGCCCGGACCATCAACGCTCGGCTGCAGCCCATGTCATCTTCTCCCCAGCAGGGTTTAAATTCACCATCCGCCAGAAAAGGCGCCTTTTTGAAATGGCCGGCGCGGGATCCCATGGTTTGATTCCCTGAGTCACGCAAGGATATTCTTGCGTTGACGATTGACCTGTAGTAATACTTTATAAAGCTCCGGCTCGCTCATGGGTGCGGATTCTTTCCTCTCTCAACAAGACATCCCAAGCGGTGCCGGAAATGATAGGTCAGCTTTGAGAGAGAAAATCCAGCGAGGCTTGAAAAAGCACGACAAGGAGGCGCGAGATGGTTAAGAGATTCATTCGGGGGGTCCTGGTCTGCCGCAGAGACCCTGCTATTTTCCTCGTTTATCTTTTTCTTCTTAATTTCATGATATTCCTTGTCCTCCCCTCATTCGCCTCCGCAAAGGTCGGGACCTTCAAGGCCCCCATCAAAAAACCCTCACCTGAATCCACGAAAAAACCTGCTGCCGATAGTAGCGCCCAATCATTGACTAAACCGGAAACAATGCCAACCGCAGTATTCTCGCAAATGCAGGCTGCACCGGACGCGGCGTTAGACTTCGAATTCGAGATAAAGAGGCTAAACAATCTGTTGAAAATCACCGATCTAAACGCGGACGCCTTTTTCAACCGAGGTTGGTTGTACGAGTACAAAGGGGATCTGCAAATGGCGGAACAGGACTACTCCAAGGCCATCCAGGTGAATAACAGACATGTTGATGCACATTACAATCGGGGCCTGCTCTCTGCTAAGATGAAGAATTTCGAGCAGGCTGTGCAAGACTTCTCCGCGACGCTCAAGCTGGAACCGAACGCCGTCGATGCTTACTGCAACAGGGGGAACGCAAATCTCCAACTCGGTCATATTGACCTCGCCCTTCAGGATTATACGGCAGGTCTCAAGATCAGACCCGACGATGCGGATCTCAATTACAATCGCGGCGTTGTCTATTTGGTCAAAGGTGAGGAGGGCAAGGCCAGAGAGGATTTTAAAAGGGCTGCCCAAGCCGGCCACTCAAAGGCCAAGGAAATTCTAAGAGGGGTGGGGATAAAGTGATCATTCTGAAAGGCGACGGAAGGCTTGAGGTGTGGAGGAGGCCGAGTCTCTGAGAGGAGACCCCTGGAGTCGCTTTTTTCGACAAGAGGCATCTTCCCTTTGGAAACGCACGACTGGGAATCAACGGACTTCCTTCATGGCCTCATAAATCCTTCTCTTCAATGCCTCGTCGTTCCCGGCCAGGGACTCTGACTTCTGGAAATGGAATCGAGCCTTGGCCAATTCTCTTGTTCTTTTGAAGTAGAGGCCGAAGTGGTAGTGGGCGAGGGCCAGCCTCTCCTGCCTTCCGTACGATATCCCGAGGTTGTAAAAAACCTCGTCTTTGACAGGCTCCATCAATGCCAGCCTTTCATACATGGGAATGGCCTTTGAATACTCTTCGAGGTTTTGGTATGACAAGGCCAGAAGAAACAGTGTGGCCTTGTCCTGGTCATTGATCTTCAATGCCTTTTCAAGGACCCCGATCGCCTCTTTGTCCTTTCCCCTCAACTGGTAGGTCTCTGCCAGATGTCTCAGGATGGCTGATGAGTTCGGATCCTTTTCCAAGGCTTTTTCAAAATGTTCGATCGCCTCGGCGTATTCCGATCTGTCTTTTAAAACGATTCCCAGCCCAAAGTGAGCCAGCACTGGGGTTTTTTCCAGATCCATCTTGAAAAGCCTCTCCGCATCGTAAGGATCCATACATTTTGCCCTCAAGACTGTCTTGAAGAGAGGGAAAAGCCTTCGAAAGGGAGAAGTCTCGCCGCTCTGTATCTTGGAAGTATGACTGCCCAACATGATCTCGATATGAGAGATCCTTTCCGACCCCCCTGGATGTGTCTGCAGGTATGACGGGACCCTGTCCGTACCAAGCCACTGCGCCTTTTCAAGCTTTTTCAAGGTGGTTATCATGCCTGAAGGGTCGAAACCCGATTCAGCGACATAGTTAAACCCCAGTTGATCCGCCTGTCTCTCGTCCTCACGACTGTAGCCCAGCTGCGTTTGTATGCCGGCGGCCATTGAACCGGACATAATGGTACCCCCGGCCTTGCCGCCTACCAGCACGCCTGCCAGCATCCCGGCCATGGTTGCCAAGGCTATCTTCTTGTTCTGTTCTATACGGTTCGCCAGATGCCTCGCCGAGACATGCCCTATTTCGTGGCATATGACGCCAACCAACTCGTCCAAGTCTTCCATGACCTCGACAAGGCCTGAATAGACAAAAATATGGCCTCCCGGACCTGCGAAGGCGTTAAGGGAATTGTCCTTGATGATATAGAAACGATAGGTAAAGTGTCTTGTTTCAAGGGACTTGGTCAGATAACGGCCGAGGTCATTGATATACTCATTTGAAAAGTCGTCATCTAAGATTTCGAAATACCGCCGAATATTCTCAACGAACTTCTCTCCCGCTATCCTCTCATCTTCCACCGATAATGGATAGGCCGGGGGAATCCCGGCCTTAAATCCGAGGACCAAGAAAATGGTAAGGGCAAGGATAACGATTTTTCTAAGACTTCTCCGTGCCATCTCCGTCCACTTCCACTCGGGGAGCTTCAGTCCACAGCCCCTCTAAATCATAAAATTCCCTGACCGGTTGATAGAATATATGAATAATGACATCCCCGTAATCCATCAAAACCCAGTGGCCTTCCTGCTCTCCCTCCACTCCATAAGCCCTGAAACCTTGTTCCCGCATCCTTCTCATCACGTGTTTGCTGATGGCTTGGACCTGCCGATTCGAAGCTCCACTGGCGACAATGAAGTAGTCGGTGATAGAGGTCAGTCCGGCCATCTCGAACAGGATTGGATTGATAGCCTTTCGTTCCTTTATGATCTTCGTGCACAAGAGTGCTTTAACAAGAGCCTCCATGAACCTCCAGTAACCCGTTTTCTATAATATAGGACCTCACCGCGTCCGGGACAAGGAAGCGAATTGACTTTCCCACGGCCGCCTTTTCCCTGATCACGGTGGAAGAAATGTCCATTAGGGTAGCTTCCATGTAAATCAGGAGGCGTCCGGACGGAAATACAAAGACATCTCCTTCAACCTTTTCCTCGAGATCCAGGCCAAGGGACTGCAAGAAGGGTCTCAGGTCCCCTGAGGAAACACCCGGTCTCTGAATGACCACGAAATGGGCATAATCGAAAAGCCTTCGATAGTCCTTCCAGGTCTCTATCTCCCGGAAGGCATCCATACCGAGGATGAAATGAAGATCAAGCTCGGACTTAAAGAGCTGATGAAACTGCTGCAAGGTTTCGATGGAATAGGAAAGGCCCTGCCGACGGCCTTCCAAGTCGAGGGCCTCAAGGATGGGAGACTCCTTGACGGCCAACTGGATCATCTTCAGGCGATGAAAAAACGGTGTGATAGGGCGTCTTTCTTTGTGCGGGGGTGCGGCGGCTGGAATGAGGTAGACCTTCTCCAGATTCAACTCCTCTCCGACTTCCTCCGCCAGTCGTAAGTGGCCCAAATGGATCGGATCAAAGGTGCCCCCCAGGATGCCTAATCTCACGCCCGACCCCCTCAGGTCCTGACCTGCCCGTCACCATAAACGATGAACTTCTTGGTCGTCAATTCCTCAAGCCCCATGGGGCCGAAGGCATGAAGCTTTGATGTGCTTATGCCGATTTCGGCTCCGAGGCCCAACTGGTTTCCGTCGTTGAATCGGGTAGAGGCATTGACAAAAACCACAGAGGAGTCCACCTCTGCAAGGAAACGCTGAGCCCGGTTGTAATCCCTGGTGATGATAGCCTCCGTGTGATTGGAACCATATTTTTCAATATGTCCAAGAGCTTCGTCCATGTCTGATACGATCTTAACCGCGAGGATAAGATCAAGGAACTCGGCGGGCCAATCTGATTCCTCTGCCGCCTTAGCACCTGGCACAAGCTCTACGGTCTTAGGACATCCTCTGATCTCTACTCCTGCCTCTTCCAGGCGCTTGACCATAGACGGCAGAAAATCACCGGCAATCCTTTCATGGACAAGCATTGTCTCCATGGCATTGCATACCCCGGGCCGCTGAACCTTCGCATTGAAGCAGACTTCGGAGGCCATTTTCCTGTCTGCAAACTCGTCTACGTAGATATGGCAGACCCCTTTATAATGCTTTAATACAGGAATACGGGAATTGTTCACCACAAAGCGAATCAGACCTTCTCCCCCTCTGGGGATGATGAGATCGATATAGTTCTCCTGACTCAAGAGGATAGCTGTCGCCTCCCTCTCGGTGGTGGGAATGACCTGAATGGCCTTTGCCGGGAGTCCTGTCTCCTCAAGGGCCTCATTGAGGACCTCCGCCAAGATCAGATTGGAGTGAATCGCCTCGGACCCCCCTTTGAGTATCACCGCATTTCCTGATTTCAGGCAGAGACTCGCCGCCTCGACCGTCACGTTGGGCCTTGATTCATAGATGAAACCGATCACCCCC
>JAZDGZ010000145.1:0-2096 GCA_043806375.1 Pseudomonadota bacterium
TGGCATCGGGTGTGATTTCGGGTTTCGAGGTCCATGGCTTTTGGTCCGCGGTTTTCGGTTCCCTGCTGATCAGCCTCGTGAGCTGGCTGCTGAGTTCCTTTATCAACGATCGTGGCCGCATGGAGGTTCTCGATCTGAAGAGGAAGAGGGGAGACCGGTGGGAGTAAAGAGGGGTCAAGGTGCGAGGTCCAAGGCGCAGGGAAAGCAGCCTTCCCGGGCGCCGGCTTTCTCGTTTTGAAAAGAGACCCCCATGCCCCTGCTCGGGCGATGCGAAACAAAGCAAACCTGGTGCGTTCGTAAACGCTCATGACCTGGGTGCCGGCCACCCCCATGGATGAATACGCCAAAGGCGTACAAGAATGTAGGGGCGCACTTTACATGCGCCCGCAGGGCGGAGATAAACTCCGCCCCTACGAGGGTATTTTCACGGCAAAAAGTCAAACACGAGCATCCCGTTCATGGTTCGATACCTCACCACGAACGGGAAATCAAATGGTTACGGGACGCGACAGGCGTTCGCCCTGAGGTATGGTTCGAGACGTCACCATGATCGTAAAGGCCGTTCGTCCTGAGGTATCGAAGGACGAACGGGGCGAAGGGGACTTTTTACGAGTTCATCAAACTTGCCGATTTCACTAATGGTTCAAGAATTAAGCGGTGGTTTTGAACCCGCGTCCGGCAATTGACTTATGGCTAAAGATCAGTCTGACAGAGGCGGGGTAAATGTCGCCTCCATCGATATAGGCAGCCATACGGCCCGGCTGTTGATTTCACAGAGGACCGAGGACTCACGGCTTTTTCGGCCCCTTCTAAGGGAACGGGCCTATATTCGTCTGGCCGAGGACTTTGGCCCCCCGGGAAGAGAGATCCTTAAACCCGAGGCCATGGAGCGGGCCTTTCAGGCGCTCGGTGATTTTGGCCGAACCGTGAGGGAATGGGATGTGAAGGAGGTTTCCGCGGTCTCCACCGGGGTCGTGAGAAAAGCAGGCAACAGAGACCAGTTTCTGAGTCTCCTTTACGAACGGACCGGGATTAAGGCAAAGGTCATCACCGGTGAAGAAGAGGCGCGACTGACCGGCAAAGGGGTCCTTCACTCTCTGGATATTCGGAGGGGGCCCTTCATCATTTTTGATCTTGGCGGAGGGAGCACGGAATTTCTCCTGAGTGAAAGGGAAGATACCACGGTCCGATCCGTCCCCCTGGGAGCCATGGTCCTGACGCAGGCCTTTTTGAAAGGGGACCCCCCGTCCGGGAAGGACACTGAAGCCCTTAACCGGTATGTGGAAGAGGTCCTTCACCGGACTTTTCCCGGGCAGCCCGGGGAGGAGGAAGGTGATCGCCTGGTCGTCGGCACCGGGGGAACGGTGACCACCCTGGGGGCGATGCTTCTCTCCCTTGACGTTGGAGACATAGGCCCGGAGAAGATTCATGGCCTGACGATAACAAGGAAATCGGTCCAGGAGCTTTTCGCCCGCATGAGGACCCTGACCGTCGAGGAAAGGTCACGGATGAAGGGACTGGACCGCGGCAGGGCGGATGTCATCCTTGCAGGGTCCATGGTCGTGACGGCCATCTTACATTTTTTTCGATCCCCTCGGATGTTGGTGAGTTTTTCGGACATCCTGGAGGGGATCCTGATAGACTCATTGGCAGGATCAACCGTCCAGGGACGGGATTGATCCCCTGAGCTAGCACTCTGTCTGATAAGTTCTGTTCCTGATTTTGGCAATTCAATAGCCTTGTGGATGGTTGTAAAATCCGAATACCCGCCTGCCATAGCCTTTGCTGATCACGATATTCGAGGTCAGGGATAAGCAAGGCGCCTCTAAGATGAATCAACCTTGCATAGGCATTGGCGGGCAGGTCGAAATCCGAAATTGTCTGCACTGCGTGCAGACTCCCCACGCTTTCGCGCGGGTCCCCGGTTTCGAAACAATATCAAAAGACTAAAATCTAAATGACCGAAACTTGGTCGTGCAAGCCCCGGTTTTGGCCCGGTGGACTGAGCTGTCTGTTTTTGTCATTTGAACATTTGAATTTCGAATTTGTTTCGGATTTCGACATTCGAATTTCGAGCTTATTTCCTGTATTGATAA
>JAZDGZ010000146.1:0-10739 GCA_043806375.1 Pseudomonadota bacterium
GTTCATGTCTAAAGGTGGGTCCTTTTGTGTCAAAGACAAGAGCCATGTAACTCGGCTTTTTTTCGCTCATGAGTTTGAGGGTCATTTTTGTGAAGCCTAAAATGGCATTTGTCGGCAGGCCCTTTGAATTTGCCAGATGCCGGATGGCGTGATAGGCCCGGTGGATGTATGAACTCCCGTCCACCAGATAAACAATCTTTTGCTCTCGGTCCATGTCAACCTCTCATCGGTATTGGTTTTTAGAATAAGAGGTTAGACAACAGGGAGGCTGTTTGGGGAGAAGCTCGGAGTGCGTCAAGCTGAAGACCCTTCTGTCGGGGCCTTGCCAAGCCGCAGAGTGACCTGCCCCTCCTTCAAGAAATCCGCCAAGTCCTGATCGGCGGCACCAAAGCTCAGTTTCGGCAGAGGCGGCCTTTGCCATCTCGGCCTGATCTCATCCCTGCGAGACTTCCTTCCCTTTACCGGCGGCTTGGAAATGGAGACAGGACAGGTCGTGAAAGAAAAACCGATCCTCTCCCCATCGTGGTTGTAAAAAATATCGTTCTTGAACCACCCGAGATGACGGCCGTTGATGCCATAGACATGCTCTTCCTCATAGATATAGGCTACGGGAGCACCATCCCACAGGTAAATGATCCCCTCATAGTCCATGGCGAGATAGGCCACGGCATCCCCGTCCTTGTTGTAAAACATTTTTTCTATCACAAAGGTTTTCCCCTGCAGATCCGGCCCCGTTGAACCCTGGGTACCTCAGTCATCCCCTTCTCATCTCCCCTTTATTTGGCGTAATCAACAGCCCTGATTTCTCTGATAACGGTGACCTTTATTTGTCCAGGATAGGTCAGATCCTTTTCTATCTTTCTGGCAATGTCACGGCAAAGGACGAAAGACTGATCGTCATCCACGATCTTTCCCTCTACCATGATTCTGATCTCGCGACCCGCCTGAATGGCGTATGTCTTGCTGACACCCTCGAAGGAAAGGGCGATTTTTTCAAGCTCCTCCAGCCTCTTGACATAGGATTCCAGCATCTCCTGGCGGGCCCCCGGTCTCGCACCCGACAGGGTATCGGAGGCCTGAACCAGAACGGCCAGAATGGAATCCGGCTGGACTTCCTCATGGTGCGCCGCAATGGCGTGGACGATCTGGATCGATTCCCCGAATTTCTTGGCCAATTCAGCCCCTATCAGGGCATGGGGACCTTCCACCTCGTGGTCAACGGCCTTCCCGATATCATGCAGCAGTCCCGCCCTCTTGGCCTGTTTGACGTTCAATCCGAGTTCAGAGGCCATGACGCCGCAGATGAATCCGACCTCCCTGGAGTGCTGCAGTACGTTCTGGGCGTAGCTTGACCGGTACTTGAGTCGACCAATCAATTTGATGAACTCGGGGTCTAACCCGTGGACTCCCATGTCAAAAGCGGCCTCTTCTCCCGCCTCCTTCATGCTCGCCTCTACCTCTTTGTTCACCTTTTCAACGATCTCCTCGATGCGGGCGGGGTGAATCCTTCCGTCGTCTATCAGCCTTTCCAAAGCAATCTTGGCGACCTCCCGTCGAACGGGATTGAACCCTGACAAGATGACCGCCTCAGGGGTGTCGTCTATAATGATATCTATGCCGGTCGCCGCCTCGATGGCCCGGATATTTCGCCCCTCTCTCCCGATGATTCGACCCTTCATCTCTTCGTTGGGTAAATGGACCACAGAAACCGTCTTCTCAGCCACATAATCCCCGGCATATCTCTTAATGGATAATGCCAGGATCTCCTGGGCCTTTCGCTGGGCCGTCTCTCTGGCCTCATTCTCGATCCTGCGAACAAGTTTCGCCGCATCATGCTTCGCTTCCGTCTCCATGGAACCGAGGAGCAGCGCCTTGGCCTCTTGGCTGGATATGCCCGCCACCCTCTCCAGTTCTTCACGCTGCCTGACGAGGAGTCCCTCAGACTGGACCTGTTTCTGTTTCAAATCCTGTTCGATGCCCTCTATGTCCTTTTCCTTCTTGACGACCTTTCTCTCCTTCTGCTCGTACTGCTCAAACTTCTTGTCCAGGTTCTCCTCTTTGTGGAAAAGCCTCCTCTCCTGCACCTGGAGCTGTTCCGTCTTCTCTTTCGTCTCTTTCTCAAAGTCGAGTCTCATCTGATAAAAGGTGTCCTTCGCTCTGAGCGCGGCCTCCTTCTTAATGCTCTTCGCCTTGTTGTGGGCTTCGTTGATGATCTTTCTGGAGTAATTTCTGATGGAGTCATACTGGCTTTCCACCATCCTTTTTCGAGCCCAAAAACCTATCAGGAGTCCAATGAGAACACCGGCTACAAGGGCCCCTGCTAACTGAATCACTATCATGGCAAACCATCCTTTATTCGAATATCAACGGCGGCAACAAGAAATCTGAAGGAGCAGGGAATCCACAGCGCCTGTCCGGGAAATGGCTCATTTGTCCTCTGCCGCCCTCTCACCAGAAGACAAAGGGCTTGATCAATCATCTTGATCGGCAATCAAGACCGACTGTCAACTGACGGACACGGCTTAACAAGGTAAGAATAAGAAGGACTAATCTAGACCAAGGGCGAAGGCAATAAGGGAAAAAGACATTGGGATAAATTGGTCTTTTAAAATACAGCTTACTTTTCTATTTAATCCTGCATAAACGATAAACAATTCATAAAACTCTTCTAATGGTACTAAGCTATATTATATTTTGTCCGACTTAGCGATATTAGCCCTCTTTCATCTCCACCTTTTTCAGGCGTCTATTCCGAAATCCAAAAGTCCTGCAAGCAGCTCCTTTCCCCCGTAAGAGGTTTAAATTGAAGTTGCCGCTACCCCGTGTACTCCCTTGACGACAACCTGAGGCGTCATCCGGGCGGGCCTTCTATGAAGTCGTCGTTCCATTAAATTCTCAAGAGTGCTCTAACCCATCGCAGAATCGATGTGATAGATCAGGGCCTCAGTCCTTTTGCGGATCTTGGCTAATATCTCGTCTCGCTCTCTTACCACATGCAAATAGTCGCTCGCAATGTTCAAGGCGGCCAGAATAATCGTCTTCTTCTCTGATAAGCCTTCAGAATGATTTTCAATCTCTTCCAGTTTGCTGTTCAAATAGTCGGCTATCTTAGAGGCCTGATCTTCATCTTCCTCGCTTCTGACCAGGTACTCTTGGTCGTGAATCTTGACCCTCACTGGCTCCATCAAACCCTCTTATCCGGGTGAGATCCCTTTGCCGCCCCTTGCCGCCCAAGCTCAGCCCCGAATCAAAGGGATCAACAACCTCAAATCAGATTTCCAACTGTTCGATCTTTTCCAAAAGCGAAAGTATTCTCTGTTTGGCCTTGTTCCTGTTCGCTTTCAGGGTCTCCAATTCGCCGCTTAGATCGGCTATCCTCTCCTCCTGGATCTGTATCTTTTCAACCAATGAATCCTTTTCTTTCTTAAAGGCTTCCACGAACTTTATGAGAGAATCGACCTTTTCTTCGAGTATCTGAAATTGATCCGTCTCCTCTGATCTAGACATGCTATTCCCCGTATCACCGGCGGATCTTCCGCAGGCTTTCTCATATGGTGTCAATCATGCGACCGTCAGCCGGCGAAGGCTGAAAATCGAATTTCATACTATCCTCCGGGCTGAAAAAGGTCAATAAAAAAGACAAGCCGTCGCTTGCCCTTTTTATTTAAACTTAAAGTACCTTATGAAAATTTATTTCGTCTTTTCGGAAACCCTGATCCGAGCCATGGCCCTATTTAACGCAGCCTCGGCCCTCTTGAAATCAATATCTTTGCTTGCCCTGTCTTTGGCCAATCTCTCCTTGGCCTTTTCCATGGCCATCTTAGCCCTGTCAACATCGATATCGCTCACCCTCTCCGCCGCATCCACCAGGATCGAGACCCGGTTGTTGGACACCTCGGCGAAACCGACGGTGACGGCTAGAGAGGTCTTCTCTGTCCCGGAGGTATAGCGCAGCGCTCCAGGGACAATGCCTGAGAGAAAGAGCACATGGCCCGGCAAGACGCCAAACTCCCCCTCTGATCCGGGTGCCACGACCGCGTCAACGTCCGCGCTCACCACAACCTTGGCAGGGGTAACCACTTCGAGTTTCAGTTTTTCCATGGGTCAGTCACCTCTATTTACGCGGCGGCCATTTGCTCGGCCTTCTGCCGGGCATCCTCAATGGAGCCCACCATATAAAAAGCCGCTTCCGGCAGGTCGTCATGTTTCCCTTCAATGATCTCTTTGAAGCCCCTGATGGTTTCTGCTACCGGCACGTAGGCCCCTTTCTTGCCGGTGAAGGTCTCGGCCACGTGGAAAGGCTGGGAAAGAAATCTCTGGATTCTCCTGGCCCTGGCCACAGTCAGTTTGTCTTCGTCTGAGAGCTCATCCATCCCCAGAATGGCAATGATATCTTGAAGGTCTTTATATTTCTGGAGAATCTGCTGTGTCTGCCTGGCCACGCGGTAATGTTCTTCCCCGAGAATATTCGGATCGAGGATCCGCGAGGTGGAATCCAGGGGATCCACTGCAGGGTAAATGCCCAGCTCGGCAATGGGCCGGGAAAGAACCACGGTCCCGTCCAGGTGGGCAAAGGTGGTTGCAGGCGCCGGGTCGGTAAGGTCGTCTGCCGGGACGTAGACGCACTGAACAGAGGTAATAGAGCCCTTGGTGGTTGAGGTGATCCGCTCCTGAAGCTCCCCTCAGTCGGTCCCCAGAGTGGGCTGATAACCGACGGCGGAGGGGATACGGCCTAAAAGGGCTGAAACCTCCGAACCGGCCTGGGTAAAGCGGAATATGTTGTCGATAAAGAGGAGCACGTCTTGCCCTCTCTCGTCGCGGTAGTACTCGGCTGCTGTGAGGGCGGAAAGGGCAACCCTTGCCCTTGCGCCGGGAGGCTCGGTCATCTGGCCATAGATCAGGGCCGCCTTATTGAGAACACCCGATTCCTTCATCTCGAGGTAGAGGTCATTGCCCTCCCTTGTCCTCTCGCCCACGCCGGCGAACACGCTGATGCCTCCATGCTCCATAGCGATATTGTGGATCATTTCCATCATAACGACGGTCTTGCCCACGCCGGCCCCTCCGAACATTCCCATCTTGCCTCCCCGGGGAAAGGGGACCAGGAGGTCTATGACCTTAACCCCGGTCTCCAGGACCTTGACAGAGGTGTCCTGCTCCACAAATTCGGGGGCATGACGGTGAATGGGTAAGAACTCTGTGGCATTCACAGGGCCAAGCCCGTCAACGGGCCTTCCCACCACGTTAAGGACGCGACCGAGCGTGGGATCTCCGGCAGGCATCATAATCTGATTTCCCGTGTTTTTAACCTGCATGCCGCGAACCAGCCCGTCCGTGGTATCCATAGCAATGGTGCGGACCACGTTGTCCCCCAAGTGCAGGGCAACTTCAACCACAAGATTATCGGGCGTATCATCGATAGTAGGATTTGTAATATGAAGTGCCGTAAAGATTGGCGGCAGTTCGCCCTCTGAAAACTCAACATCCACCACGGGACCCATAACTTGAATTACCTTGCCGTTGTTCATAATATGATCAAGACCTCCTTAGTTCTCCTAATTTCTCAAGACCCGACGCTTATGATCCAGGACACAGCAGCAAGATCCCCGCTCCTGCTCATCGCAGGGCCTCTGCGCCTCCCACAATGTCCATCAGTTCAGCCGTTATGGCGGCTTGTCTCACCTTGTTGTAAACCAGGGTCAAATGCTCCACCAACTCCGAGCAGTTCTTTGTGGCATTGTCCATTGCCGCCATGCGGGCGGCATTCTCGCTCGTTTCGTGCTGCAGAAAGGCGTTATAAATCTGAACGCTGATGTGTTTGGGCAGTAATTCGACCAGAAGCGTCTCGGCGCTCGGTTCACAGAGATAGTCTGCCGTTCCTTCGGTGCCCTCTTCTCTCTTCGGGGGCTCGATGGGGATAAGCTTCACAAGCGTGGGCTCCTGCTTTGCCATACTGATGAAACGGGAGAAGATCATATAGACTTCGTCCACCTCATCGTTCAGATATCTGTCAACAAAACCCTTTGTCATCTTATTGACAAAGGATATGTCAACGGTTCCGTAAATGTTGATATAACTGTTCGTAAAGTTATAGTTTTTCTTTCTAAAAAAATCCCTTCCCTTTTTACCCACCACGGTCAAGCCGCACTCGACACCCTTGGCCTCTTGCTCTTTGACCCACTTGTCGGCCTTGGCGATAGAATTGACGTTGAAACTCCCGCACAACCCCCTGTCGGCGGTGAAATGCAGCAGTTCTACCTTTGAGACCTCTTCTTTTCTGATCAGGAGAGGATGAATCTCGGGATCAAGGCGGCTGGCCAGATTTTGCAGGACCTCAGAAAACTTCTCGGCATAGGGCTCGAAATTCTCCATTCTTCCCTGGGTGGATCGCAGTCTGGACGCTGCCACCATATTCATGGCCCTGGTAATCTGCTTGGTCTTTTTAACGGCGCCAATCTTACGAAGTATGTCTCTTAAAGTTGCCATCTATCGCATCACCCTCTGTCTCATATCCTAGAGTTGGCCGGTCGGCTGAAAAAGGGGCTTGAACTCCTCGAGCGCCTTCTTGAGATTCTCGACCAACTCATCGCTTATGTCACTCTTTGTCTTGATCTCTTCAAGGAGTTTGGGGTGTTTATTTCCCATGAACTCAAGCATTTGTTTTTCGTAATCGCCTATCGCTTCAGCGGGCCATTGATCCAGAAAGCCATAGGCTCCGGCAAAGAGGATCATGACCTGCTTCTCAGCTGCCATAGGCTGGTATTGGGGCTGTTTCAAGACTTCCACCAGTCTCCGGCCTCGCTCAAGCTGCCGTTGCGTCCCTTTGTCAAGATCGCTTCCGAATTGGGCAAAGGCTTCCAGTTCCCGGAACTGGGCCATGTCAAGACGAAGGCTCCCAGCGACCTTTTTCATGGCCTTGGTCTGGGCGGCGCCGCCGACCCTGGAAACAGAAAGCCCCACGTTGATGGCCGGCCGTACGCCTGAAAAGAAAAGACTGGGCTCAAGATATACCTGGCCGTCCGTAATGGAAATCACGTTGGTTGGAATATAGGCGGAGACGTCGCCGGCCTGGGTCTCAATGATGGGCAGGGCCGTCAGAGACCCTCCTCCTAATTCGTTGTTCAGCTTGGCGGCCCGCTCCAAAAGCCGGGAGTGGTTGTAAAAAATGTCGCCGGGAAACGCCTCGCGTCCTGGCGGTCGCCTGAGGAGCAAGGATACCTGTCGGTAGGCCACCGCCTGTTTTGACAGGTCGTCATAGACAATCAGGGCATGTTCCCCCCGGTCCCTGAAATACTCGCCTATGGCGCAACCCGCATAAGGGGCGATGTACTGCTGCGTGGCAGGGTCACTCGCACAGGCTGCAACGACGGTGGTATATTCCATGGCCCCGAACCGCCTCAACACATCCACCACCTGGGCCACGGTCGATTTCTTTTGCCCTATGGCCACATAAATGCAATAGACGTTATATTCCTTTTGATTGATAATCGCATCAACGCAGATGGCCGTCTTCCCGATCTGCCGATCCCCGATGATCAGTTCGCGCTGACCCCTGCCGATGGGTGTCATGGCGTCAATCGCCTTGATGCCTGTGTACATGGATTCCTTCACGGGCTGACGCGCGATGACGCCCGGGGCCACCATTTCAACCCTTCGAAATTCTTGGGTATCGATGGGTCCCTTGCCGTCCAGGGGATTCCCGACAGCGTCGATGACCCTGCCCAACACCGCTTCTCCCACCGGGATTTGTGCGATTCGGCCGGTCCTCTTGACGACATCCCCTTCTTTGATCTTGGTATCGTCTCCCATGATGGCAACACCGACGTTGTCCTCTTCCAGATTAAGACAGAGGCCGTAGACCCCCCCTGGAAACTCAAGCATCTCCATGGCCATAGCGTTCCCTACGCCATACACACGAGCGACGCCGTCCCCAACGGATAAGACCGTACCGGTCTCGCTCATCTCGATTTTTCTCTCATAGTCCTTAATCTGGCCCCGGATCACCTGACTGATTTCTTCTGCTCTGATTTCCATTATCTGTATTCACCCCTTTTTAGTGATTCTTTTAGCCCTTCCAGCTGGGCCTTGATACTCCCGTCTAAAACCAGATCACCGATCTTGACAATAATGCCTCCAATCAGACGCTCATCATCTTTAGTCGCCATCCTAATTTTCTTGGAGGTCAACCCTTCCAGGGCCCTCTGCAATCTCGAGTATGCATCTTCATTCAAGGGCCTGGGGCTAATCACTTCAGCGAGAGCTACATTGGATATCTCGTCGGTAAGTCTTTCATAATACTCGGATATATCCTTAATAGCCCCGAGCCTGTTCTTGTCCAAAAGAAGGTTCAAGAAATTCTTTATCGTCCCGGAATAGTCGCTCCTCTTCAGAATGGCGTTGAGGATCCCTTTTCGTTCCTCAACAGGAAAGACCCGGTTGGAAACGGCCTCAATAAACTCCCTGTTCTCTTGACAAAACCCGGAGAAATCCGAAAGACCCTTGCCGTACTGCTCGTAATTCCCATCTTCCTGTCCGATGCTCAGCAGGGCCTTAGCATACCTCTTGGAAACCTTTGACCTGCTCAATGTATTTTTCCCACCCTTTCTATGAAATCATCGACCAGGAGATCTTGATCCTTGTCCGTCATCTCCTTTGCAAGGATCTCCTGAGCCCGCTTGGCCGCCAAACCGACCATCTCCTCATTCAATCGGTCCCGAGCGGCCTGGATCTCATGTTGTATGGTCAATTCAGCCTGCTCAATGATCTGTTTGACGCTTTCCTGTGCCTCTCCAATAATCCTTTCCTTTTCAGCGAGTCCCTCTTGCTTGAATTGCTCCAGGATACGATGTCGTTCTTCTTCAAAGGCCTTGAGCCTTTTTTCTATTTCGCTGTACCCCTTTTCCGCATCCTCCTTACCCTTCCTCAAATCATCCAGCCTCCGCTTGATATCCTCCCTGCGGGCTGCGAAAAAGGCCTTGACGTTGGCCCTCTTGAGGGCCCAGAAGAGGATAATCACCAACAGCGTAAAATTGATAAAACGGTAAAGGAGGTCCAGGAGATCGCCGCTCCGATCGGCGGTCTCGTGCCCGGCCGCAGCAAAGGCGGGAGTCGCCAAAAGGAAGGAGGCGGCAATCACGAAAAGGATTACCGCAATCAAAGGATAGCAAAAATTCTTTTTCACACTAAACCTCAAACGGTCCTTCTAAGGATCTTCTCTGCAAGCTCTTTTGAGAAGGCGTCCAACTGCGTTTCGAGTGATTGGCGCGCCTCAGTGACTTTATTATCGATATCCTTTCTCGCTTGATCGATCTTCTCTGTTGCAGAAGACATTGCCTCGCGCAGCATCCCTTTTTCGCCGTCGAGGCCGTCGCTTCGGAGCGTCTCCTTTTCCCTGATCCCCTCTTTGTTGGCCGCCGCCGCGCTCTCTTCGAGCTCTTTTGCATACTGGGCGGCCTTATTCTGGAAATCCGCAATCATTCCCTCAAAGGTACGCACCTTCTCTGATCTCTGTTCCAGAATTCTGCGGATCGGTCTAAAGAGAAAAAGGTTCAGCACGAAAAGGAGGAAGAGAAAATTGGCAATCTGGATAAACAGGGTATAATCTATCTTTAACATGAAGCCCCCTTCCCTGCTATTAGGCTATGCCTTTTATAAAATGAGAAAACCTTTTGTCAAACTTTTTTACGGAATGATTCGAATTTTTTGCATATTCCCTGCTGCTATTGGATAGAGGCCGGCTCCTCACCCCCCGGTCCCATCTCCTTCTGCATACGGCAATTGCCTTCAAAAATGACGCCCTCGCCTATCACCACGATAGGGGCCTGGATGTTTCCGAATATCTTTCCGGGGGCATGCACCTCGATCCTCTCGCTCGCGATGACGTTGCCGCGAATCTCCCCGCTGATGATCACATGGGAGACATAGACATCGGATTCGATGACTGCCGTCTCACCCACGATAAGGGTCCCTTCGGTGTGGATTTCCCCTTTGAAGTGCCCATCTATGCGCACGGCCCCGCTAAAAAACAGTTTTCCCTCAAAATCTGTATTTTTCCCCAGGAATGCTTTGATTTCGTCCCTCTTTTTCACAGGCCCTCTCTCAATTTTCAGTCGGTTGGCTTATCATATCGAAACACCCATTGCAAGCAAAATCACCCTAAAATCCCCCGACTCACCCATTCTGCCCCACCCATTATCTTCAGGCTGGACTGCACTTCCTTTGGACCATACGCCGGGTCGCGACCCTTCTGCATGCCGGACCGAAAGAGGAAAGAGAGAGAAGACCAGCCCGGACGAGGCCCGCAGCAGAATAAATGAAGGCGTTTTCAGGAGAATAGACCCCTTGGCTGAAGTCTCTGTTGCAGCCCCCCTCAGGGGCTGAGCATTGCACACACTTGACACAGCGGCAATGTAACTATCTGGGTTTTAAAGATTATTCTTTAAACCGCAGAATGTCCAACAAGGTTTACCCGCCTTCGGCGGCGCCAGAGGCGACCAGGGAATTTCGAATATCGAATTGAAAACTTCATCATTCTGCGGTTCCTTGTTCGACATTCGATATTCCATATTTTGGGGCAATTACCCCCACCCCCAAATACCCCCTGGGTCAAGTGTGGGTAAAGATCAGGTCCAGGCGAGGCACATTCCAGCCTTTTTCGTGGAAGACGCAATCGGTTACGCGGAGTCGCAAGGATGCCAAAAAGGTAACAAACAGGCCCCACCGTGTCAATCAAAATGTCC
>JAZDGZ010000147.1:0-5769 GCA_043806375.1 Pseudomonadota bacterium
GTGAGGTTTGAGTAATGCTCCATTTTGGCCACAAGGTCCGAGTAATTTCTGAAACTTGAATGCTCGATAAAGGCATCAAGGGCCTCGACCCGTCCTTGGGGCAACCATCTTTCGTGTACAGGGCGGCCATCGAATTGGCCCTTATTCCTATTCACAAGCCTGACAACGCGGTCCGGCCACCACCCGCAGTGTTTGATCCAGCGCCCATGCAGATAGTTCTTTCTCTTGAAACTATAGGCATGGACCGCTGGTTCTCCCTGACTGATCGCTCGTTTTATCGCCTGGGACGCGTCGAACGGTACCCTTTCGTCCGCATCGAGTATCAGGACCCAATCATAGGAACATTGATCCACCGCGAACTGCTTCTGCCCGGCAAAGCCTCTCCAGGGTTCGATCATGACCCTCGCCCCGAGGGCCTTTGCCTTCTCCACGGTCCTATCGGCGCTCCCCGAGTCCACAACCACAACCTCGTCGGCAAAGCTAAGGCTCTCTAAGCAAGCCGGCAGACGGTCTTCTTCATTCAATGTGATGATAGCCGCAGAGATGGGTTTTCCCGCAGTATTTCCCAGATTCATCATAAGACCCAAGGACCTTTCAATGGTTCCCCCATCCTCACTTGATGACCCTCAAAAGAGTGGAGATAGGTTCTAACAGGGGGTATATTATTGAAAAACAATTTGATTTGTAAAGTAATTATAGACCTGGGAGGCCGTACTTGGATATGAGGCGGGAGAGGTAGGTCCTCTGGATTCCCAGGATTTTGGCTGCCTTGCTCCTGTTGCCCTGGGTCTGTTCGAGATTCATGGCGATGAACTCCCTTTTGAAGCCGTCCTCCGCCTCTTTGAGGGTCATTCCCACTTGGATGCCGGCATACCCGGTTTTCCCTCCGGAAATGGGCAGGTCCTCAGGCAAAACCTCCTGCCCATTGCCCATCACGACGGCTCGCTCAATGGCGTTTTTAAGTTCCCTGACGTTACCCGGCCACTCGTACTTTTTCATTTTTTCCATGGCCTTTGGTGAAATAGAGAGATGGGGATACCCCCTCTCCTGTTTGAACATGTCCAGGAAATATTCGGTGAGGAGAGGAATATCTCCCTTCCTTTCCCTAAGTGTCGGCATACGGATCTGTACCACATTCAGCCTGTAATAAAGGTCTTCCCTGAATTTCCCCTCCGCCACTTCCCGGGGAATATCCCTATTGCTGGCGGATATAATTCTCACATCGACCGATATGGGGCTGTTGCCGCCTACCCTGTAAAATACCCCTTCCTGAAGAACCCCCAGCAACTTTGCCTGCATCCCCTGGCTCATTTCCCCTATTTCGTCTAGGAAGAGGGTTCCCTCGTCCGCCAATTCGAACTTGCCGATCTTTCGTGCCATAGCCCCTGTGAAGGCCCCTTTTTCATAGCCGAAGAGCTCTGATTCAAGAAGGGTCTCGGGCAAAGCGGCGCAATTGAGAATAATCATGGGTTTCTCCCTTCGGGGACCCGCGTGATGAATGAGCCTGGCCAACAACTCCTTTCCGGTTCCGCTTTCACCCATGATCAGGGTACTGGTTTTTGAGTTGGCCACCTTCAGGGCATCTGAGAGGACCTTCCGAAGGGCGTCGCTATCTCCCATGATCCGGTATTTTTTCGACAGTTCATCTTTAAGGTTTTCATTCTCCTTCTGAACTTGGTTAATCTTTCGTGCGTTGCCTATGGCCAAAGATGCGAGTTCGGCAAAAACAGTCAGTATTTTCATGTCTTCGTTTTGAAGGGGCGTTCCGTCTTCTTTATCAATGATTTCAACGACCCCGATAGTTTCACCTTTCACTTTCATCGGGACGCAGGCTATGGAGCGGGTCTCGAAACCGATAGACTCACTGATCTCCTTGTACCACCGGGGATCTTTCGTTACATCGGGAATGAGGAGGGGTTCGCCCTTCTCGGCCACAATACCGGCTATGCCTTGTCCCACATTTATTTCGAATTTCCTGATCTCTTCTTTTCTTTCGCCAATGGCCACCTTGAAGTACAACTTTTTCGACCTCTGATCCAAGAGCAGCAGAGAGCTGGCCTTTGCCTGCATCATCCGGGTTGCGGTATGTATGATGAGTTCCAGGAGTTGGTCAAGATCCAGGACAGAGGAGACCCATTGAGAAATCTCCTTGAGTCGACTTATAGTTAAATCAGGGAACGTTGATCTAATGTCCATCCATCTTCCTTGCTTTTCTTTGTTTAGTATGACTATAGCAAAGGTTGACGCAGATGTATATTTTTTTGTCGCTATTTTCGAAAGAAACTCAGAAATGTATCTAAATTTGCAATTAACAACCCGAGTTGCGGCGTCAGTGTGCCCCTATTTATCCTCAGGATAGCGGTGAGACTAACGCTCAGAGGGTAATGACTTCATTTGGCGGGCCCTAGCTGTTCGGTACCCAGCGAACCAGAAACCCTGACCAAATGTACGAAAATTGTAAACCAAGTGTCTATTTTCACGCAAAGTCCCCCGGCCCTATAAGTCCTCTTCTGGAGATGAGGGTCTTTTTGTCGAAAACATTTGAATACTTACATCTCACGAGAAGCGATGGTTTGTTCAGGCACACGCTTTGCTAGAGAGGGATGTGGTGGTGAGTCTAAGGTTTGTCGGCGTTCTGAAGGGACTTTTATATGAGGGTATATCTATGTCTGATCGAGAACACGTTAGGTCTTTGGTGAAGGAGGCGGCTATCTATCGATCGCAGGGCCTTCTCGTTGAATCCAGGGAAAAATACTCTGAGGCCCTGGAGTTCACAGCAGCGAGTGAGCCGCTCCGCGATCAACTTAAATTCATAGAAAGCATCAAAGAAAAAATGCAGGCGCTAGAAGGCGAGCTTTCGGAAATTGAACATGCGACCACAAGCCCGAATCTCTCCGAAAACCAGCAAAGTCTGATCAAGGACCTTTTCACATTTTCGAAGGCGAAAGAGGCCGCCGCCATAGAAGGGGCTGTAGCACTTGCCCAGTTCGGACAGTATGAGAAGGCCCTTTCACAGTTCCAGGGGCTCATCGAGGAAGGGACCCTCCCCATCGTGGCGGCGAAGCATATCATCAGGTTATATCTTTCCCTTTCTTTGCCTGATGCGGCAGTCGCCCGATTTAAAAAATGGTCCACTTCCGGTCTTTTTTTGAAGCAGGATCTCGAATATATCCAGGCGTTTCTCAGGGACGTCTTGGACAAGAGCGGATCAAAGGACCAGGTTCAGGCGCTGGGTAGAATACCTCGCAAGATGCCCCGAGAGGCCCGGGAGGAAGAGGAACCTCTGACCATTACAGAGGTCAGCATCCAACTCCCGGAGGGATCCAGAAAGGCTCAAAGGGTGGAGTTCGATGTCATTGATCATGAGGCTCGACGTATCAGCCTCATCGTCCCCTCCGACAAGAGGCTTCTGACAGACGGCTTTCAGACCGGCACCCGATTCCCGGATATCCAGTGTTATTCTGAAATAGCCATCTTCAAGGGGAGAGGCGTGGTCACAAGGAAGGCTAAGATCAAGGAAGGCCCGAGTGAGGGAGATTACATGGTTGATATCAACATAGAGGAATTATAGAGGGGCTTTGCAGCACACTACTGTGAAGGCATTTCGCAAAGATCGACCCCTGTGAAACAGCCCGCGCTTCCGCGTGGGGCATCATTCCAAAATCCAAACGGAACTACGCCTAAGCCTCCAGGCTTTCCATCCTCCGTTGCAGGCTACTGCGGACTCCCTCGACCATAGCCTTTGGCGTCCGAAGAGGACGGACACCCTTCGGCCTACGCCGCGGTCGCCCGTCGCCATTTATCGCCGTGCCTCCCCACCGGGCCTCCCAGCGAATAATGGTTTAAAAATTAGGCGGTGGACTTGGGATCGGCCTCAAAAAAAGGGGCGGCCACAAATGGCCGACCCCTGATATGACTGGCGCGCCTGCGGTGACTCGAACACCGGGCCTGCGGATTAGAAGTCCGCTGCTCTATCCAACTGAGCTACAGGCGCATTAACTGTTGTCAATAAGCTGGTTTTTTTCGGCATGGCCCTTTAAGAAAAGGAAAAGCCCATACCCATTCGTGATCGTATATAATCCTCCTGCCCCGTGGATGCAAGTCCAAAGTTTTGGCAGGAAATCTGAACTGAAGGGTATGAGGCACAGGACTATTTGCCGAAAAGGAGGGCTCGGAGGCTGAGGAGCACAAGGCGGGGTTGCTTGAGGAGAACATGAAAGAGGAGTTTGCCGGTCTCATCGCGGGTAAGCGAGGCGAGCGAGCTTTTAATGGGTGCGGTCAACATATTCAAAAGTCTGCAATAGTCTGTCTCTGTGAAATGATGGAGGACCCGGCGGATCAACAGATGGCGGTCCAGTTCCCGGCGGAGAAACTGCAACTCGCGGCTGTGCCCGCTGTTCAGGATCGCTTCGGCAGCCCCTGACGCCCCTCGCAACCCGGTGACGATGCCGCCTACCGTGGTCACCTTCACGTGGCCGGCAGCATCCCCCACAAGGTAGACATGCCCGCCCCCAATCTTTCGATGATTAGGGCTCCAACGACTATACAAAGGAATCATGGCACTCTGAAATTCAATGGGCAACAGGCCTTTTCTCTCGAGAAAGCATTCAAAGGACCTGCGTGCCCTCACCTCATCTTCGCCAATGAGACCGACGACCCCTCTGCTCTGCGAGTAAGGAATAAGCCAGTAAAAATAAGGGGTTTCTTCAGGCAAGAACCAGATTCGCGTGGTATGGGAAGGCATATCTTTCGGCAGATCGACAATCGCCTGTACCAACGGGACTTTGGGCAGGGCAGGCCAACCTGCGCTCTTGGCAACCTCGCTGAAGGCCCCATCGGCTCCGACCAGGATATCGGCCGATTCTTCAGACTTGTCGCCATTGCACGAAAGGCTGAATGTCAAACATTCAGGTTGAGATTTGAGGCCCAAGAAGCGCCGCCCGGTCAGGACATGCGCCCCAGCGGCTTCTGCCCTGGCCGCCAGTTCCTGGATTAATTTCGACCGTTCGATGACCAGATCCGGACGTCGGAGCGAGATTTCGGCCACTTGTCCGTCGGCGAACAGCTCCAGGCGGCTGATCTTGTTAACTACTGAGCTTTCGCTCAAAGGACCCAACAGCTTTCGCATCTCGTCAGTCACGATGAGGGTCCGGGAAAAGGGGTCGATTCGATCGGATGCCTCAAAGACCCTGACCCGCGCGCCTTGTCGAGCCAACAGGTATGCAGTAAAAAAACCGGCGGTGGATCCGCCGATGACGGCTACGTCCTTATTCACGGCTCTGTCCTATCTTCTATATCTTCATAAAGCATTTGGGAGCCCATTTGATATAGTAACCTCGTAGGAAATTGTCAACTTTCAATTTCAACCATGCTTGTCCAAAATAAGATTTTCACCACGGAGACACAGAGGACACAGAGAGAATTTTTTGTTTCTCGGGAGATACCGAGAAACAAAAACAGTCTCCCCTAAAATGTCTACCTGCTGATCTGTCGCGGACAAATCCTCTTACCAGTCCCAAGTCTTCGGAAATCGGGCTATGAAGAATGCCTCTGTCATGAATTTGATTTGAGAGGTTCTTTTCGTCTATCGGTATCTCCCGATAGACGAAAAAACAAATCTCCTTCTCTGCGCCCTCCGGGTAGAAATGGGAGGTTACCCTCCCAAAGCCCCCACAGAACCGTACGAGCGCAATTAACGCATACGGTTCCTCAAGATATGGATTCGCTACGCATAGCCGTGGGTGATCCTCGGCCTCGGTAATGGATAGC
>JAZDGZ010000148.1:0-3311 GCA_043806375.1 Pseudomonadota bacterium
CGCCATGCCTTCATGGAGAGGTTTTTTCAAAGGTTCTTAGCCGAATATGAGGGTACCAGGTGAATGGTCCTTCACTTTATCTTGATGAGATTATGTACCTTTCGTACCCCTCCGGTAAGGGTCACCTCTCCCTCAAAGGTCTCTACGGAAATCGCAAAACCCTTGAGTACGGAATCCTGAAAGATCTTCGCTTTGACTTTGGTCGTAATGGTTGCGTCGTCCACCACCTGTCCTGCGGTCCTGCCCGCCGGGGTCTGACAGCCCCAGAGGCCTATGGCCAGACAAGAGAGGATCAGGAAGGCGATCAAAAGTCTCGTTTTTCCCATACGTTCACCTCCTCTTTCGATATGTGCCGTCTCTTTTGGGATCCCGGTCATAAACCTCATCCCACCCCATGAAAGGGCAAAATCCATGACCTATCGAGAATTCTGTCATCAGGTTACGGCAAAAGATACTTGAATTGACCTCCATTGGTCAAGAGGAAATGGGCTGATGGTGGGTGAAATCCTGACTCCCCTTGGGGATGACTCCGGACAGGCGCCTCAAATTTCGCAGGCTATGGGGGGGACCGAGTTACGGGGTCCGACCCGATTGAGCCTCGATCCTCTGGTTAATGATATTTGCCGCCTCTTTGGTATCCTCTGCCAGGGCCCTCATCTTATCGTCATCAAGGCTTGCCTTGAATCCCACTGCCCAGATGGCCCACATCAGTTGCCCCCCCCCTTTCAGAGGTGCGGCCACGGCCCGGACCCCCGGAATATACTCTTCATCATCAGCAGCGTAGCCTTGCCGCCGCACGGCGCTGATCTCCTTGAGATACTGTTCCGGCTCAGTGATCGTATTTTCCGTGTACCTTGAAAGGCCTTTTGACCTGATAAGCCTCGTCCCTTGTTGATCGTCCATCATCGCCAGGAAGACCTTTCCTGCTGCCCCCGCGAGAAGGGGGATCGTCGTTCCTATGGGAGATGTGATCTTAAGGTCGTTCTTGGACTCTACCACATCCAGGATGGTCACATGGTCCCAGTTGAGAATGCCCAGGAAGACCGACGTCCCCGTGCGTTCCATCAGATCTTCCATGACCGGCCTTGCCAGTTGCTTAAGGTCGATCTGGGAATAGGCCTTTTTGCCGAGTTCAAAAAGAGTAAAGCCCAGGGTGTATCGTTTGGTTAGAGGGTCTCGCATGATGGCGCCCTGTTCCTCCAGGGCAGAAGTCATGCCATGGACCGTGCTCTTGGCTATGTTAAGGTCCCTTGCTATATCACTGATCCCCATCCCCTCTCTGGAGGAAGAAATGAGTTTGAGGATCTCGAAGGCCTTCCGTACCGAAGGGGCAAAGTATCCTTTAACCATTGTTCACCATATTGAACCTTTAGTGATAGTTTACAACCTTTGAATCCCAACTGTCAATAGCCATCTCTTCATCTGATTTGGCTGGGGATAAGCTTAACTAGACCTACTTTTGAAAGGATTTTTCTCCTTGACAACAACAGAAAACCAAGTATGATACTGGCCTTAAGGAGTTCATGATAATGAACTACGGACTGAATTTTTTGCAAGACGCCATTCATCCCTGCCCTCGGGAAAGGGATAGATGGCGGTTTTTTTTGGCGCCTTGGATGCTCCAAGACGTGGCTTGGGGAAAAGTAATCCACCCTAGTGCCCTCGAAATCGAAGACGTGACTTAGGGTCAGACTCCCTTATAAGGTTAGGGATAAACTCGACGGGAAAAAATGATCTCTTGAAGAGAGGCTAGCGGGTGATGGATGTTGATCTCTTTGTGGAAGGTCCATTACTGTGGATCGTATTTTTGGTATTTTTGGTCGGGGTTGTTTCCAGACTCGTTTTTTTCTTTTACAAGATCTTGAGAACCGGAAAGGAAGAGGATTTCGGGTGGGGAAACAGGGTGGCTATTTTCATCCGGTCTTTGTTGCCTTTCCACAAGGGGATTCCCAAAAGACCGCTCTACGCCCTTTTGCGCTACGCTTTCCACGCCTGCCTTTTTGCCGTTCCTATTTGGCTGAGCGCACATATCGTGCTGTGGTCTGAATCCAGGTTTGGGTGGGAATGGGCCAGCCTGCCCGATGCTTGGGCCGATCGCATGACGCTCCTCCTGTTGGCCCTTGCAGCGTATTTCCTGCTCACGCGAATCCTCTCAAGAAACGCGCGTCTGGACTCCACGCCTTCAGATTATATTCTCATTCTCCTCGCCGCCTTGCCTTACATGACAGGCTACTTCTTGACCCACGGCACCCTGGACGGAGTCGCCTTCATGGAGGACAATATGCGGATGATTCACGTGTTGAGTGGTCAGGCGATGATCCTGGTGGCGGTCATTCTATTTTGCAGGACAAGGCTGAACCCGAGTAAATGCACGGGCTGCGCCTCCTGTGAGCTGAGTTGCCCCACTGGGACCCTTGAGTCGCAAGACCTGGGGAATCTGAGAATCTTCAAGTACTCTCATTATCAGTGTATCTGTTGCGGTGCCTGTGTAAACACCTGTCCTGAAGAGGCTGCCGATTTGAGGCATGAGATTAGCCCTAAAAGATTCTTCCAAATCGTCCCTAAACAAGAGATCCGCACGGTCGAGTTAAAGCCCTGCAAGAGATGCGGGGCCCTTTTTGTGCCTGAACCCCTCTACCTTAAGATCGGCCAGAAATTCACCGACGAATATCTCCATTTTTGCCCTCTCTGCCGGAAAGCCAATATCGGGGATCTTCATCGTCGCCTCTCTCCCTGGCACAGGCCATCGGAGGGCTCTAGATCAGTGGAGCATACCACCCGGCAAAAAATTTGAGACTTGCTAAGGACAAGCATGGGAAATTCGGACGGTCCTCTTTCACAAAAAGACGCTGGCCTCTTGATTTGTTCATCATCATGAACAGCCGCTAAGATCCTCGATCTTCCTTCAGCTGGCCGCCTTGCTTGCAGATTTCGTTGAAGTATTCCAGTTAGTGGGAGAAGTTTAATTTTTCTTGACAAGGACCATCAGTGTGTTATCATCCCTTTTACTTGTTCACGGGAATGAACCTTTGACCAAGGCAGTGCAGGCGCAGGAAGACCCTGATCGGCTCCTTCGCCCGTTGTTTCCTGAGGGGTTATTCCGCCAACTTTCGAGATTGCCAGCCAGAAGCCCCTTCCCTGCCCCGCACTATCTCGCGAATCATGCCAGAAAAAAAGAGAAAGGAGAACGTTATGGCCACAGAAAAAGACGATCTATCAACGGCCGAAAGTCTACGTAAGACGAGAACCTATGGCAAATTCAGGTGCCATAATCCCACTTGCATGGGCAGGCTTGAACCCAAGCCCGGCGA
>JAZDGZ010000149.1:0-2630 GCA_043806375.1 Pseudomonadota bacterium
CGGCGACCCGGAATCGGTCAAGTTCTGCCACAAGCTGGGGCTCGATTACGTCAGCTGCTCGCCCTTCAGGGTGCCGGTGGCAAGGCTCGCCGCGGCGCAGGCCGCCCTGGCCGACGAGAAGGCGGCCAAACCGGTTGGGAAAAAGCCCTCAAAGACCAAAAAATAGATTCTCAACATTTGAGGACTGTTCAATGACAATGCATCTTCCAACGTTAAGACTGCCAGCAACATGCCCCGCCTGTTAGGGCGGGGTAAGCAATGACACTTTATTGCGTTGTGGCCTGGTTGGCCTGGGGTCGCCCATTAAACGAGCCCATTAAACTATTAAACACTTATTGAAGAAAAAATCCTTTGCTGCGCAAGAAACAACTGTGGCTGTGAATACCTCCCGACCTTCTCATGCAAGAGGCGCTTTTTTGCCCTTCCTGACGAGATTCCGGACCAACCTTTTTCAGGAATCCAGTCCATTTCTCGATCACGACGCCAGGGAAGACGACGTGGAAAGGGAAATAGTTTCCCCGCAATAGAGAACCGCCCTCCGAGGCATCGTTTTCAAGGTATTAATATTGATGCGTTCGTAAAAAGTCCCGTTCCCCCTTCGATACCTCAGGGCGAACGGATGAAATGGAGCGTAAGTGTGTGATATTCCGTTCGTGGTGAGGTATCGAACCATGAACGGAATGACGCAAGCGGACTTTTTACGAGACCATCAAGGTTGACGTGCGGTTGAACCGAAAAACAAGACCTGGCTTGGCAGGGTGCTAAGGAGGTGTGATCGATGGAAGACCGACAGACGATCACATCCCTCGGTGGGTTTCTCGAGGTCTGGCAGGAGCGTAAACACCTATCCCATCTTTTCAGGAGCAGGTCTGTTTAACATCAAAGGAAGGCTTCAGCGTCTCTGACTTAGGAAGGTTCCTCATGTCCCAGAAGGATCATCCTTTCTCTGGCAGCCTGCTTCCTTCTCTCTTCCCATTCTTCCCACTTCATCTTAAGGTCTGCCATCTCCCTCTCCAGGGCGAGCAAATCCTCCGTTCCATCGCTTGCTTTACGAGACGAGAGTTCAGACCTCCTCTTTTTCAGCTCTCGCACCCGATCTTTGATTGCGCGCAAGGCCTTTAGCGCGACGACCTCCTCTTCTGTGGGCACCTGGACCTTTCCACAGGCCTTTTCGCACCCCATCGGTTTTCCTCTCATCTCTTCCATATCGCCAAACCCCCGTGAAGACCGATCGCTTTCTAACCCGGAAGAATTTTCGAAACCCTTTTCAGTACCCATAGCTTATGCATTTGACATTCTTTGTCAATCTATTGAGGGGCGATAAGCCCTAAGTCCTTGACATTTTGACTCCACCTTTATAGGTTTAAACCTCTCTGAGGCCCTCGACTTTAGGCGCTCGCCAATCAACCGAAGCCCCCTGCCCTTTTGGGGACTTCCCTTTTAGAGGCTTCCGCGCCTTGAAAACCCGAAAGGTATCCCTTGCTGATTCCTGCCTAGGGCAATCAAGGGCCCTGAAGAGAAACACCACTTGTCCTCGCAAAGGGCGGGGGCATTCCGGGCTCGCGACAAACTTGAGTGATTTCAGGATGACCACACTATGAAGCTATCTACCAGAGGACGATACGGAACAAGACTGATGCTCGAGCTGACCAAGAATTATGGAAGAGGCCCCATCAGCATCTCCGAAATCTCGAGGAATCAGAACATCCCTGTCAAGTATCTTGAACAACTCATCATTCCACTCAAAAAGGCGAATCTTATAAAGAGTGTCAGGGGGCCGAAAGGGGGGCACATGCTCTCTAAATCCCCGAACGAGATCAACCTATGGGACCTGCTTCTCCTCCTCGAGTCGAAGTTTTCCCTTGTCGATTGCCTCGTTGACGAAGATGCATGCGAAAATACCCAAAAATGCCCTGTCCGCCCGGTCTGGGGCAAGGCCCTCGAGGCCATGGCACAAGTGTTCAAAGAGACGACCCTCGTGGGAATTCTCCAGGAGGCCGAGGATCGCCTGAAAGGAACGGAGCTAGGAAGCCCTTGCTCCCGAAAAGATAGGGGGTTGTGTCAACCATGAAGATCACGGAAAATCTTTATGCCTTCTTATGGCTGGATCAGAGGACAAATAACGCCAACACCTATTTCATTAATGGGTCCAAGAAGATTCTTGTAGATCCTGGGCACTATAACCTCTTCGGACACATCCGGGATAATCTGGCCAGGCTTTCTCTGAAACCTGAGGAGATCGACCTTGTTATCGTTACCCATGCCCACCCGGACCATGTGGAGGCCGTTCGGGCCTTTTCAGAATCCTCGACCCTCATCGCCATTCATCCTGCTGAGTGGGAACTCATTCGAACCCGGGCCCCCCACATGGGTTTTTCCGAATTCGAACCCCATGTCCTTCTCCAAGAGGGGGAGTTGAAAGTGGACGATCTCGCGTTCCAAGTCATACACACCCCAGGCCACTCCCCGGGGTCGATCTCCCTTTACTGGCCTGAGAAAAAGGCCCTCTTTTCCGGAGATGTGATCTTCTCCCAGGGCCTGGGAAGAACGGATTTGCCCGGAGGGAACGGTCAAGAACTAAAGGAGAGTATCCGCACATTATCCCGGCTTGCAGTGGACCACCTGCTCTC
>JAZDGZ010000150.1:0-2296 GCA_043806375.1 Pseudomonadota bacterium
CCATCCGGTGCGTACATCCAGGGAGGGGATATACGTCTGCGGCGCCTTTCAAGGCCCCAAGGATATCCCTCAGTCCGTGATGGAAGCAAGTGCAGCCGCTTGCGGCGCCGGCGTCGATCTTCAGGAGGCAAGGGGAAGCGAAAGCCGGAGCAAGGAGGTCCCTGCAGAGATCGATGTCTCGGACGCAGAGCCGAGGATCGGGGTCTTTGTCTGCAATTGCGGCACGAATATCGGTGGGGTGGTGGACGTTCCCTCGGTTGTGGATTATACCTCTACCCTACCCCACGTGGTCTACGTAGAGCAGAATCTCTTTACCTGCGCCCAAGACACACAGGATCGCATGAAAACCCTGATTCAAGAGCACAACCTTAACCGGGTAGTGGTTGCCGCCTGTTCCCCCAGGACCCATGAACCCCTGTTTCAGGAGACCTTGCAGGCCTGCGGACTGAACAAATACCTCTTTGAAATGGCCAATATCAGAAACCAGGACTCCTGGGTACACAGCGACGAGCCGGCCTTCGCCACGGACAAGGCAAAGGACCTGGTCAGGATGGCCACGGCCAGGGCCTCCCTCTTGAGGCCGTTAAGGGCAAAAAAGATCTCCATCAACAAGAGGGCCCTTGTCGTTGGAGGCGGCGTGGCGGGCATGACTGCCGCCCTCGGCCTGGCCAATCAGGGTTTTGAGGCGGTGATCGTCGAGAAAGAGCCCCAACTGGGCGGTCTCAGCAGGGAACTGACCCGCACGATCGAGGGGGGACACATCCAGGAGCATCTGCTTGAATTGGGTGAAGCCGTGACTCACCACGAAAAAATCCAGGTGCTGACCGACTCGCTGATCGTATACTTCAGCGGATTCTAAGGAAATTTCACCACCGAGGTCATGGTCGGACCCGGCATGTATGAGAGGAAAATCGACCATGGGGTGGTCGTCCTCGCTACAGGGGCGAACGAATACAAACCCCGGGAATATCTCTATGGTGAAGACAATAGGGTCTTGACCCAGATAGAACTGGGCAGGCGTTTGGAAGAAAAAGGGGCGGATGACCTTCGGCGGGTCGTTATGATCCAGTGTGTCGGCTCCAGGAACGAGGAGTATGTCAACTGCTCGCGGGTCTGCTGCCAGAACGCGATCAAGAACGCCTTGCATATCAAGGAACTCAACCCGGGCACGGAAGTCTACGTCCTCTACCGCGATATTCGGGCCTACGGTCAGTTCGAGTATTATTATCGGGAGGCAAGACGACAAGGGGTCCAATTCTTCAGGTTCGACGTTGATGAACCCCCGCAAGTGGCCTCCGATGGCCAGGGCCTGGTGGTCACTTTCAAAAATCAAGTCATACAAAAGGATATACGCATACCGGCGGATATTCTTGCCCTGAGCGCCGGCATGAGGGCCGCCGACACGGAGGAATTGGCTTCAATCCTCAAGTTGGCCCGCAATCCGGATGCCTATTTTATGGAGGCCCATGTCAAGCTGAGACCCGTGGATATGGCGACTGAAGGGGTTTACGTCTGCGGCACGGCTCACGGCCCCAAACTCATATCAGAGTCCATATCCCAGGCCATGGCCGCTGCGTCAAGGGCGGCAACGTTTCTCTCCCAGTCGGAAATCACCCTTTCCGTGGTGACCGCAACGGTGGACCAAGAAAATTGCGCTTCTTGCCTGGTGTGCGTCCGGGTCTGTCCTTATGGCGTACCTCGAATCAACAAGGATGGGGTGAGCGAAATAGATGAGGCGCTTTGCAGGGGTTGCGGCATATGCGCTGCCGAGTGTCCGGCTAAAGTCATTCAGCTCAACTGGTATGAGGATGATCTGGTTATGAGCAAGGTGAATGCCTTGCTGGAGGGGGTCCTTTGATGCAAGATTTTCAACCCATCATCATCGCGTTCTGTTGTCAATTTTGAGGGTATACGGCTGCGGACCTGGCAGGTTCGATGCGGCTTCAATATCCGAGCGCCATTAAGATTATCTCCCTTCCCTGTACGGGCAAGGTAGATATCATCCATCTTCTCAGGGCCTTTGAAAAAGGGGCTGACGGTGTTTATGTAGCCGGTTGCATGGAAGGCGCGTGCCAGTTTAACAGCGGGAACCTTCGAGCGCGCAAGAGGGTGGAAAAGGCACAGGAGATCCTTGAGAAGATAGGGGTTGGAGGTGAAAGGGTGCAGATGTATAATCTCTCCTCCAGTGAGGCCCCCAGATTTGTCGAGATTGCCCGGGAGATGACCGAAAAGATCAGGGCCTTGGGACCCAATCCCATTAAACTGGCCATTGGAAAGATGGCTGCGTGATCGCTGA
>JAZDGZ010000151.1:0-2136 GCA_043806375.1 Pseudomonadota bacterium
TATCACCATCGGCAACGAACTCATTTCCGGGAGGGTCCTGGATCTCAACTCCTGGTACGCCGCCGGAAGGCTGACGGCCTGCGGTCTCTGTGTCACCAGGGTGACCACCGTGGGTGATGATACGGAAAAACTTTCAAAGGCCATTACAGAGGCCTTGGCCGATTCCCATTTTGTCATCATAACCGGAGGCCTCGGCTCCACAGAGGACGACATAACCAACGAAATAGTGGCCCAGGCACTGAACAGGCCCCTCTGTCTTGACGAACAGATGCTCGAACAGATCAAGAGCTTTGTTGATGCCAGGGGAATCGAGATGTCCCCGTCCCTCGAAAAGATGGCCTGGATGCCCAAGGAATCGAATCTGCTGAATCCCGAGGGGAACGTGTGCGGGTTTTCGCTGATAGAGAACAAGGTCCGGCTCTATTTTCTCCCCGGTGTTCCGGATCAAATGCGTTATCTGATCGACAAATTCGTCCTCCCCGAGTTGCTGCTGCATTGCGAGACGCTCCCGGTCCTTAGACATAGGGCACTGAGGGTTTACGGTGTCAGCGAGCCGAATATCGCGGAACTGCTCAAGGGCCTGCCCAAGAGAGGAGGAAATATCATCCTGGGGTTTTACCCCCGATTCCCTGAAAACCATCTCACCATGAGCCTTCGAGGCCAAGATGAACCCTCTGTGGTGGCTGAACTGGACGTCATGGAACAGGATATTCGAGCCGTGCTGGGGCCCTATATCTTTGCAGCAGGGAACCAGACTATGGAAGAGGTCGTCGGCCGAATGCTCAAAGAGCGAGGGCTCAGCGTCTCTGTTGCGGAATCATGTACCGGGGGGCTGATCGGAAATCTTCTGACCAATGTTCCGGGCAGTTCCAACTACTTCCAGGGTGGGGTGACGGTTTACAGCAATCCATCCAAGATCGACCTCCTCGGTGTCTCTTCCGAGACGATCGAAAGGTTCGGGGCCGTGAGCGAGCAGACCGCCCGGGAGATGGCCGAGGGCGTGAAGAGGGGGTTTAAGACGGACATGGGCATTGCGGTCACCGGCATCGCGGGACCTGAGGGCGGGAGTGAGAACAAGCCCGTAGGCACGGTCTATATTGCCCTGGCCACCCGTGAAGGGACCCTTTCGAGGAGATACCGCTTTTGGGGCACCAGGAGGCAGGTTAAGGTGAATACGGCCATGATGGCCCTCGACTGGGTTAGAAGGTACCTCAATGAAGATTCGTTCATTTCTGGCCTTTGAGCTGCCGCCGGATATCAAAAGCATTGTGGAACGCGTTTCCAGGGAGGTCAGGACCTCTCCCCTGGAAGCGAGTTGGGGGAAGCCGGAAAATATCCATCTGACGGTCGTCTTTCTCGGCAACATCGAAACGGAAGAGATTGAGGCCGTGGGAGAGACCGTCAAAGGGGTCTGTATGGGCTACCGCCCCTTCCACCTATCTCTGAAGCCCATGGGATGCTTCCCGAACAGCAGGAATCCGAGGGTCCTGTGGCTTGGCCTCGACGGCGATCTGGAAAGGATGTCCCGATTTAGGGACGGCCTTCAGCACGGGCTGAAATCCTTCGGCATCAAGGAGGAGGAGAGACCTTTCAGGCCCCACCTCACCCTCGGTAGATTCAGGAAGCCCGCCCGGATGGAGGCGCAGTTGAATCACCTCATGTCCGGTTACCGGGAATTGACGAGTCCCGTCTGCTCCCTTCATGAACTGATCCTCTTCAAGAGCGATCTTAAGCCCGGAGGTGCGGTATATACGAAGACAAAATCCTTTCCCCTGGCCGGAGAGAAGTGATGAAGGGCAGGGAAGGCGAGAAAGGCGATTGAAGGTATTGGTTCTTTCAAACAGCTACGGGGTAAAGGGCAATAGGCGATAGGGGGACGTGGTGCGGGGCGAACGGCGAAAAGCAGGAAGAAAAACGATCTCTCGCGCGTCCCGCAAAGCGGGACTAGAGAACGCAGAGAATGAAAAAAGAAGAAAAGAGAGCATTCACAAAAACAATCTAACCCTCTGCGTTCTCTGCGGCCTCTAGTGAGCTTCGGCGAACCCCGCCTTGCCGGGACAGGCGGGCGAGAGAAATAAGCCGTTGTTCGATGGGTTTCGAAAGCTCAACCCATCCTACCGGCTGAAGATGGTTGAT
>JAZDGZ010000152.1:0-2196 GCA_043806375.1 Pseudomonadota bacterium
TACAGCGTGCTGGAGGTGGTCCGGGCTTTCGAGAAGGCCGCGGGCCGGAAGATCCCGTACCGGATCGCCGCCCGCCGCCCCGGTGATATCGCCGCTTCGTATGCGGACCCCTCCCTGGCCCATCGCCTTCTGAACTGGCGAACCACCCGCGACCTCGAAGCCATGTGTGCAGATGCCTGGCGCTTTATTGACATCAGTCTATTGGGGTCAACCTGACCTCCAACTTTCTCGAGATACAGATCATTGTTTGATAACATTTATAAAAACAAGACTGTTCTAATCACAGGCCACACTGGTTTCAAGGGGTCGTGGCTGGCGATCTGGCTGAAGGAATTGGGGGCGGAGGTCATCGGCTGTGCCCTCGACCCGCCGAGTGACCCCAATAACTTCCAGGCCGTAAAACTCAAGGAAAAGATCACCCATATCCAAGGGGATGTCCGCAATTTGGCTCATCTTCTGGAGGCTTTTAAAGAATATCAACCCGAATTCATTTTCCACCTTGCTGCCCAACCCCTCGTTCGCCTCTCCTATGACGAACCAAAAATGACCTTTGACACGAATGTAGGCGGCACGGTCAATGTCCTCGAAGCCGTTAGGTTAACCCCCAGCGTCAAGGTGCTGGTAAACATCACCCGCGACAAATGCTATGAAAACACGGAGTGGGTCTGGGGCTACCGGGAAAATGACCCGATGGGCGGTCATGACCTCTACAGCGCTTCCAAGGGGTGCGCTGAACTTGTCTTCAACGCCTACCTTCGCTCATTCTTTTCAGAAAGCGCCGCGCAAAACAGGGTCATCGGCGCCGCTTCCGCCCGGGCGGGCAACGTCATCGGCGGCGGCGACTGGGGCGCGGACCGCTTCTTGCCCGACTGCATCCCCGCCCTGAGCCTTCATCAGCCCATCGGCATCCGCAGCCCCCATGCCGTCGCCCTGGCAGCACGTCCTGGAACCCCTCAGCGGCTACTTGTGGCTTGGTGCCCTTCTTTCGCAAGATGCGGGAAAATACTCCGGCGCCTGGAATTTCGGACCGGAGGACAGCAGCCATCTGACGGTCGCCGAAATAGCCGACAGGCTTATAAAATATTGGGGCGACGGTTCTTGGAATGACCTTCCCGGTCCGCAGGCCCTTCACGAGGCGAAACTTCTCAAGCTGAATTGCGACAAAGCCCATACCGGCCTTAACTGGTACAGCGTCCTCACGATTGACGAATGTTTGCAGATGACGGCGGAATGGTATAAGGAATATTACTCATGAACCCAGACAAAAGACATGCATCAATTCTGTGTGGCGCAAATCATTAAGTATGAAGAAGCTGCAGCGACGAAAAATATAATGTATGCTCAGTCCGAGTAAATAAAGAATTCTATAGAGGTGAAGCATGGAAAAAGACCATCTGGAGATTCTGCTGGAAGATATTAATGGAAAGTTTGATTTGGTTTTGGAAGGGCATGATGCCCTTCGTAAGGAAATCAGGGATACTCGAGAAGAACTATGTGAAAAAATCAATTTGGTGGATTTTAAGGTGAATGCAATGAATCAAAAGATCGACGGCGTTCGGGATGAACTTGGAGAGAGGATTGACGGCGTTCGGGGTGAACTTGGAGAGAAGATTGACGGCGTTGCCGCTGATCTTGCCGCCCACCGCCGGGATACGGAGGCTCATCCGACCATCTATAAAGTCAAAGAAGGCAACTGATCGCAACCCCACCAAGACCATCATGGCCCTAACAACCCAAAAAATACTAGTCACCGGCGTGGATGGATTTATCGGCAGCCACCTGGTGGAAGGTTTACTGGACAAAGGGTGTCAGGTACGGGAATCTGGGGACATGACCCAATTTCGCCAGAATTCGGTATCGTGTCCCCAGATTCCAAGGCGGCTTTCATTGCTTCGATCAGGAATCAGGACTTTATCGTTTATTATACCAACAAGCTGCGGGGGCGGGAGAGGGAGCCTGGGATTAAGACCAAGATGAGGGTCAAACTGGCGGCCAAACTTCTGCTCATTGCCTGGGCGTTAATGAAAAAAAAGGAGCCTTTCCATCCAGGATATTTAGCGGTCGCATCATGAGATCTTTAAGATTCGACGAGAGAGCCCGAGAAACAACGTAGAGGCAGAAGACCTCGGGGGGGACAATCCTGTAGGAAATGGGGTCAGACTTCGCTATTTCGTTATTTGTTAATTTTCTTCGTGT
>JAZDGZ010000153.1:0-2257 GCA_043806375.1 Pseudomonadota bacterium
ACCGTGATCGTCCTGACAGAGGCTTGCGCGGAAAAGGTCAGGGGCGGTGTGGTCATGAAAAACGGGGACGAAAGGACCGTCGAGGGACTGAAGATCGAGGCCCTTCCCGCCTACAATCTCGTCCATATGCGCAGCCCCGGCATGCCCTTTCATCCCAAGGGAAGGGGAAACGGATATGTCATCACCTTCGGCGACAAACGGGTCTATGTGGCCGGGGACACGGAAAACACCCCGGAGATGAAAGCCCTGCAGGGGATCGACGTCGCCTTCCTGCCCATGAACCTGCCCTATACCATGACCCCCGACATGGTGGCGGATGCGGCCAAGGGCTTCAGGCCCAAGGTCATCTACCCCTATCATTTCGGGGATACCGATACGGGCAAGCTCGTGGAACTCATGAAGGACACCCCCGGGATCGAGGTCCGCATTCGAAAGATGAAATAGACCTTCCCGAATCGACCGGACCCCCTTCTTGAGAAACCGTCGTGGGCTTTTTTTGCCCTTGACTTGAAAGGGGCTTTCCCCTATTCTGCCTCAGCCGAGGGCGGTTTCCTGTTGATCCTTCTCCCCACGAGCTGCACCGATGTTTTTGCTGGCCCGGTTATTCCTGCCGCCTGTCATTTTACTCGGAATACCAGCCTCATTCGTTCTGGTTGTCTGGTCTGTGCAAACACCGGTTTCATCAGTTCCATAGGGCATCATTTGCCGGATATCGGCTTTGCTCACGGGCCTCTGAGAAATGATCATATTTTTTTCGTAGGGCCTTTTGCAGGCATTATCTTTTCACTCATTCCAAGGGAGGTGTCGAAATGGGACAAAGGCATGTTTCCAGAAGCTTAAGTTTGGCAGGAATACCTTTATTGGTCATATCCATCATCTTCTTCATCCAGGCCGCCGCTTGGGGCGCCGACTGGCCGAAAGACGTGAGGGTCATCAGCCCGGCGCCGGGGGCCACGGTCCACATGATCGCCGTGGGCGTCGGCAAAGCCGTTCAGAAACACACGCCCATAGAGAATTGGATCGTCCAGCCGCTGGGAGGCCCAAAACTGTGGCTGCCCATGATGAAAGACGGGAAATGTGATTTCGCCATGCACAGTGCGCCTGACATCCTGAATGCCTTTCTCGGCCGCGGCCTTTATTCCGAGCTGGGACCCATGCCGATTCGCCAGATCATCGCAGGGCACGAGTACATGTTCATGTTCTGGACCACGCCCGATAAGGGAATCAACTCCCTGAGCGACCTCAAGGGCAAGGTCGCCTATATCCACCAGAAGGCAAACCCCATGTTCACTGAAATGGCCAATAACCAGCTCGCCGCCGCCGGCATGAGCGTCAAAGATCTCAAGGCCGGGCTGGCCTTTGCCAGCATCAAAGAGGCGAGCGCCGATCTCATCGAGGGAAGGGTGGACGCCATCCTCTACCCCGTGGTGCCGAGTGCGGTGATGCAAATCAATGAGGCAAAGGGAGAGTGCAAATTTGTCAACCTCAGTGCAAAAGAGGCCAAATATGTGACCGACCATATGGAGGGATACTATGTGGCCGACGTGCCTGCCGACGATCCCCGTTTTCGCAACAAGAGCGCCGTCCCCAATGCGATCAATTATCAGAGTGCCATGTTCACCTCTATGAGCATGAGTCCGGATGTGGTGTACGGCGTCACCAAGGCTATTCTCGATAACACGGATGAATTTGCAGATACCCATCCCTCTGCCAAGTATTGGTCCGTCAAGAATCGACCTGTATCTCTTGCCGTCCCTTATCATGAAGGGTCCATCCGCTATTATAAGGAAAAGGGGCTATGGACCGCCGAGGCTCAGGCCTACCAGGAGAAGATGCTTAAGAGGCAGGCGGAGCTTCCGAAAAAGAAGTAGAGACCTCCGTTTTTCCGAATGTCGGCGTGCCGAATCAAGGCACCGGAGTTCAGGGAATAGTCTAGTATGGGCCAGATGAGGGCAGACGAAAAATGGCAGGAGCGCGGCTTCAGATCAAAGCTCGCCCTCATTGTGGCCCTCGTCTGGTCGGTGTATACCCTTGCTCATCTCTGCTACCTTTTTTTTCATCTCGGTCTCATCATCTACCCGGTCACCCACCGGGCCATCAGTGCCGGCCTCCTCTGCATTCTCGTCTATCTCCTTTACCCTCCCAAAAAGGGCATGCCCGCAGACAAACTGCACTGGTACGACCTCTTGCCCATCCTCATCATCATCGCGGGATGCGCCTATATCGCGCTGAACGCCAATCGCCTGATCGCCGAGGG
>JAZDGZ010000154.1:0-2424 GCA_043806375.1 Pseudomonadota bacterium
GATTCCGTGAAGCCGGAGGATATCTGTGAGTGGGTGCAGCGTGAAAGGGTGACTGCCATCCCGACCGTGCCGGCTTTGATAGCGCGGATGGTTCGGATGGAGGATCTGGGCAAGTACGATTTGAGTTCCCTGAAAAAACTATCCGTCGGCGGCGCACCGAGCACGCGTGATCTGGTCGAGACGGTTGCCGAAAAGATCGGATGCCAGTTTGTAAATGGGTTCGGCTCGGTGGAAGGCACCTGTTCCAGCACGAAACTCGGCGACAGCATCGACCTGATTTGCGGGAGTGTGGGCAAGCCTATTTGTCCCTATGATGAGCTGAAAGTCGTAGACGCAGATGGGAACGAGGTGCCCACCGGTGTTGACGGCGAGCTTGTTTCAAAGGGGCCCGGAATATTTACGGGCTATTTCAATTCATCCCCGGAGGATAGAGCGAAGACCTTCACAAGAGACGGTTTTTTCAGGACCGGCGATCAGGCCAAAAAGGATGAGTCCGGCACCATTTGGATCACGGGCCGGATTAAGGATATCATTATCCGCGGGGGCGAGAACATCAGCGCCGTCGAGATTGAAAACCTGATGAGCGGTCACCCCGGCCTCGTCGATGCGGCCGTGGTGGGCATGCCCGACAAGATCCTTGGGGAGAGAATCTGCGCCTATGTGATACCAATGCCCAGTGTCAAACCAACGCTTGCGGAGGTTGTGGCATTCCTCAAAAGCAAGGGCGCATCCGTGCTCCAGTGCCCGGAAAGGATCGAGATGATCAAGGAGTTGCCCATGACGAAGGTGGGTAAGGTGGACAAGAAAAGCCTCAGAGAAGACATTAAGAAGAAACTGGAGCAGGAAGGAAAGACATAATCGTGCGCTAAGGAGGGAAGTAATGGGAGAAAGAGAGTATCAGGTTGTCGGTAAACCCGTGGAGAGAACGGATGGGAGGGTCAAGGCGACAGGCAAGGCTCGCTATGCGGGAGACCTTGTTGCTCCGGGGATGCTCCACGGCAAAATACTGCGGAGCCCTCTTGCTCATGCAAAGATCCTGAACATCGACACCAGCAGGGCTAAGAAACTTCCAGGCGTGATGGCAGTGATTACAGGAAAGGACTTTCCGGGCATCCCTTTCGGGACCAGGCCGGACACCAGGGATCAAGTCCCGATGCCCATCACAAAAGTTCACCACTTCGGTGAAGGGGTAGCTGCCGTAGCGGCCATCGACGAGGATACGGCCGAGGAAGCCCTCGACCTGATCACCGTCGATTATGAAGAGCTGCCGGTGGTCCTCACGGCAGAGGATGCATTGAAGCCCGACGCACCTCTCGTCAACGAGTTCTGCAAGAGTAATGTTGCCTATGCATCTGATTTTCTATTCGGGGACCCGGATGAAGGGTTTAGGGAAGCGGATTACATCAAAGAGGAAAAGTTTAGCTCGCAGAGAGTAGCCGTGGGATTCATAGAACCCCATGCCTGTCTTGCCGAAGTGGATTCAACAGGCAGGGTTCTCCTGCAGGGATCCAAACAGAGCCCTTATCCCACCTGGCGTCATATGTGCCGGGCTCTGGATCTTCCCCTCTCCAAGATGCGACTTGTAACCCCCTTTGTGGGCGGGGCCTTCTCCGGCAAACACGATCCTTTCGACGTGGATTTCGCCTCGGTGAGGCTTGCCCAGATAACGAACCGACCTGTAAGAATCGTGCTCAATTATGACGAGGTGCTCGCCGCCTACCGGCAGCGCAATGCGATGGATGCCGTCCTGAAGATGGGGTTCAAAAAGAACGGCAGAATCGCGGCCCTCAAGGCGGAATGTGTCCTGGAAGGAGGGCCCATCGCAGGCATCGGTCCCTTCAACATCTATTTCTTCGGGGCCTGGCTGAATCTCCCGTACAAGGTGCCGGCGATCGAGTATCACGGCAAACTGGTATACTCTAACAGGGCGCCCTGCGGGACCGTGAGAGGACAGGAGATCGTCCTCGCGCAGTATGCGGTAGACTCCATGCTGGGAATCGTGGCGGAAGATCTGGGGATAGACCAGGTGGAGATACGGACCATGAACGCGATAACCAGCAACTGGACTACAGCAAACGGCGTTGTAGTCGATGTAAGCGGGCTTCCGGAATGTATCGAGAAGGCTGCCGGGACGATCGGCTGGAAGGAGAGCAGGAAGTCGCGGCCTAAAGGCCGGGGCATAGGCTTCAGTTGCGCGTCCCATCCATCCGGGGTACGCCTGGGCGGCCACTTCGGGTCATCGGTTCTGCTCAAGCTCCAGGAGGACGCAAAGGTCATTCTCACCCACGGCGGCACAGAAATCGGCCAGGGTTGCAACACGATTTTCTGCCAGATGGCAGCTGAGGTCCTCGGCATCCCCTTTGAAGACATTATCCAGGGACCCAGCGATTCGGATACGGCCATTCTCGATTCGGGCATGTTTTC
>JAZDGZ010000155.1:0-4262 GCA_043806375.1 Pseudomonadota bacterium
ATGAGATCGACCAGTGCTGAGAGTGTTGACGGATCCGTGTTGATCCCCGGGATCAGCGGAATCCTGACGCAAACGAGCGAGCGAGCTTCTTCGTTAAGGCGGCGCAAATTGTCCAGGATCGTCTCGTTGGTGATCCCGATGTAATGGCGATGCGCTTCAGGATTGGCCAGTTTCATGTCGAAGAATATCATCTGGACATAGGGCAGGATTTTGCGCTGGAACGCCTCATACTCAAAGTGGCCTGCCGTTTGGATCATGACAGGAATGTCGTATTCCTGCAGGCCCGTGCATAGATCCTGAACGTAATCCGGATACAAGGTGCACTCCCCGCCGGAGAGAGTTACCCCGCCGCCTGAATGTCGATAGTAAGCGGAATCTCGCAGGAGCAGCTCGGCAAGGGTTCCCACCGGATAGAACTGCCCTATTCGTTTCAAGGCACCGGCAGGACATGCCTCGACACACTCTCCACAACGGGTACAATGCTCCCTTTCGATGTGACCGGGAATCTTCAAGTCGATCGCGTGCTCCGGACAAGCCTCCGTGCATCGACCGCATGCGATGCAGTGGCTGGTCACATACGCAATTTCTACACGGGGGTCCTGCATTTCCGGGTTGTGGCAGAATAAGCACCTGAGAGGGCAGCCCTTGAAGAAGACAACGCTACGAATTCCAGGGCCATCTTCAAGACTGTACCTTTTGATCTCGGCGATCAGCGGTTTGTCGATCATGAATTTGAGAAGGAGTCAAAACCGAGCCTTCGGATAAGGTCTCTGACCATGAAGCCAAATTTGTAAATATAGTTGAGATTACCGTCTACCTCTACATTGTTGGCCAGGACGGAATCGAGAATATCCTGGTTCTTCGATAACAGGAAGGCTCTCAACGCGGCCGCATCCTTGAACGTAATACGGACGTCCCATTCTTCAATGGCATCCTCGTGGACATGCATGTCGCCATTGTTGAAGATCGCGGAAGCGGCAACAAGGTCATCGGAGGTTCTAAAAAGGTATCGCCCTGAGAAGTGATCAATGTTCTTCCTGTAATCCGGCAGCAGCATAAAAGCAAGATCCATACCGCTCAGGAGAAGCTCCAGGAACTTGTCGGTGACTTGTCCAAATAACTCCTCTTTGAGCCGTTTCGACCCGATCATCGCTCACCTCCTCTTGGGGGCAGGTGAAAGGGGTCGAATCGAATCATCCTCTTCGTGCTTAAAAGATATTCGGTACGGTCGATGATTTCTTTCTGCATCTGGGGATTCAGGTCCTTGAAGTAGGCCGTATAGCCGGAGACTCGAACCAGGAGCTCAGGATACTTCTGCGGATTCTGCACCGCATCGACGAATGTATCGTGTGAGGTTATGTTGAACTGTATTTCCATTCCACCGTCGCGGCTGCCGTTTAAATCGTCAAAATATCCCTCCACGGAAGCAGCGAAGTTATCGAGCATCCTCTGCTTGTCTCCGATCTCGGGAGTGTACTTCAGATTCAATGCGATACCGCTGGAAAGAAATTGGGCAGGCTGCCCGGCCACCGAATTAAGGGTTTGGGTCAGATAGGGGGTCACCCCGGATACGGGAGTGATCCCACTGGTAAAATTCTCGTGGGCTTTCCGTCCGTTCGGGAGCGCACCCATGAAACGTCCAAAACCAGCGTGATTGGTCATGGTCCAGTATCCAACCCGGTAACGTCCCCCCCGGTAATTCTCTTTTTCGCCGAAAGCATTGTCCAGGAGCTGCAGAATCCAGGTGACATTTGAATCGGCATCTGGATCTTCGTTGCCAAATTTTGGGGTTTTTTCTGGATTCGTGAGCCGCGCCTGCAACGCTTCATATCCCTTAAAATCGTTGTTCAAGGCGTCCAGTAAACCCGCGAACGAGATGGCCTTCTCGTCGAATACCACTCTCTGAATTGCACTCAGAGAATCAGCCACATCTGCCAGCCCGATAACGGTGGCGCCGGAGGAGTTGATTTTAGCCCCGCCATGGATAAGGTCTCTTCCCTTGTCCATAGGGCCTTCAAAAAAGGCTGATAGAATGGGGGTAGGATAATAGTCCTGATGAATCCTGCCAAGCACGTTGTTCAGGCTGACCGTCTGTTCCATCATCCATCGCGTCTGGGTTGCAAAGGCATCCTTGAATTCCTCAAAGGCTCTGAAGGTTCGGGGATCGCCCGTTTCCCTGCTGATCACCACATCCAAACCCGTATGCCGGTGTCTTCCATTAAAGAGCGTGAGGTCCAGCACGGATGTGAGATTAAAGAGAATCGCACCCGTGTGACCGTAGAACCTGCCGTTGCTGCCAGGCTCGACACAGCCGGTGATCCCATAGTCTCGTGCGTGTGCGAGGGAGTCCCCCTTATGAGTCAGGGCCTGAATAACCGCTTTGTCATTGTGGATGGCAGGCGTTGCACCGGTGTTCACGTTTACTTCACACAGTCTTCTGAGATAGGAGGGTGAGTTGACGCCCGCGAAGTACCTGGCATTGAGGTTCGGATCCCGTAGCTTCATCAATTCAGTGGCCCTGAGCATGACGTACGTCAGGTCATTCACTGCATCGTTGCCGTTCACATCGATGCCACCGATGGTAATGGCCTGGTTCGAGCCAGTGCCGCCAAAGAGTTGCTCGCCGGCGTCCGGGACGGTCGGCACATGATCGCCGATCTTGAGCCAAAGGTTGCAAATCAGCTCGATGGCGTCCTGGACATCGATGATTCCTTCTTCGATATCTTTGCGATACAGGTCGTAGAGGACCTGGTCCAGCCGTCCGAGGCTCAAACCCACATTGGGATTTTCAAGGTGAATCGCGGTCCAACACATCCATAGGGTTGTCAGTCCTTCACGAAAGGTCCCGGCGGGAAACTCCGGAACCCTGCGGTGGATAGACGATATCTCCCCCAGCTCTTTCTTGAGATCAGAGTCATCCGTAAGGTCTGCGAGTTTCAAGGCTTCATCTGCAATATGGTGCGAATAGGTGATCATTCCCTCCAGAACTTCGCTAACGGCCGTATAAAACTGGACACGGAGACTGTCGGTGGTTTCAGTGGCTTTCTGCAATGCCTCATTGATGAGATGCCGGAGTCCTGATCGGATAGCCCTGGAAAAGTCCGGTATCGTATGAGAGATGCAGTTGGGTTTTGTGGCGAGGAAGAAAACGAGCCGATCAAGCAACTTCATTTCCGGGGCGTGCTTTTTGATGCCGACTTTTCTCTCGTTCTCCTCGTAGGATCGTTTTCGGGCAAGTTCAAGAATAGTGTTTTCGATCCAGTGTGGAAAAATCTCGCCGTTCAACTCCTCCACTTCCGATTCCATGATGTGGTACGGATTCCTGCTCCGGGTGGAGATACTCCACAGTTCCTGCCATAAGGTGAGGGCGAGAAATTCCGGATAGAGGGGAACCCCTTTGAACCTGCTTGTCGTCGAGCCTGCGAAAAGGGATCTGTCTTTAAATACGAAGGGTATTTTTGCGCTTTCGAATGCTCTGGAATGATGAACGATCGGTTGACGATTCGATAAAACGTACTTGTACAGTCTTGCCTTATCCAGAACAGAAATCCGCTGTTGATTGAAAAGGCCGTTAACACGGCTGTACCGGGTGATGAGCCGTGCTCGTTCTATGCAGATCTCAGGCATCGCCCTGAAATAGGCCTTTTTGAACTCAACGATACGAGGTGTCAGTCCGTAATCCTTTAGAGAGAGATCCTTGAGTGTCACCACAGGCATTGCCCCTCATTACCGTTCTATCATTTCAAATTCTATTCTATTGCTATGGGTGAGTCAAGACAGGATAGCCTATTAAACAGTAGATTGCCCTCGTCTCAATGGTTTGATATAATATTTATCAGCCATATGAAAGCGGTTAGAACGCTCGTTTCGCTACCTGAGCAAGCGAGGCCAAACGCTCAATAAGGAGGCCATGTATGTCTGTGGTAACCATCCGAGGTCAATTCGGAAGCGGGGCACCGGAAGTAGGGAGACAAATCGCCGACATACCTGTCCAAGATAGAAATTTCACCGCAGAGACGCCGAGGACGCAGAGAAGTCATTTTTTTTATTTGCCCCGGACACTTTCCGGGACAAATAAAAAGCCTCTGTCAGATGTGAACACGTATCTTTTGCCGTCCCATAGCCATCGAATGCAACTTGAATCCATTTCCGAAGGGAGGAGTTTTGTGATCCAATCGCCTCTCACGCCTGCGTGCCGAAACGCTGCACTTCGGCGTGCAGGCACGATTGGATCACAAGGGAAAATATCTCTCTGCGATCTC
>JAZDGZ010000156.1:0-8947 GCA_043806375.1 Pseudomonadota bacterium
CCATCGGTTTGGTCACCAACAGGAAGTACCGGATTTGATTCATGCTTTCAAGTTTCTAAACCCTTTTTGCGCCCACAGATTCTTGTGAGGAGCCTTATGATTTTTGAAGATCCCGCCTCGTTTCGTAGAACATGGCTGAGCGAGGAGGAATTTCTGGCCCGATGGCACGACTTTGATTCCAGAACCAATGCCAAGCTCGAACGTTTCATGATGGTCCTGCTGGGCAAGGAGCCAGTCAGCAGGGCAGTAGAACATATGGATTAGGGCGCGTCCGGAAGAAGGGGTCTCGACCCCTGAAATGAACCATGCCGCCTGATATTTCCTTCATGACCGATTGGAAACCGCCATGCTAAAAAAGTTCACAAATCCTGACTGGCATAACAGGCCCCTGTGGCCGGTGATCGGTTTCGCCCTCATTCCCTGCTTGGGCCTTCTCGACTATGTGACAGGCTATGATTTCAGTTTTTCCCTCTTCTACCTGGCCCCCATCGCCCTGGTTACCTGGTCCACAGGCCGAAAACACGGCCTTGTGGCCTCCATGGTTAGCGCCACTGTCTGGCTTGTCGCTGACAGGGCGGCCGGCCACCCCTACAGCCATCATGCCATTCTTTACTGGAATAGTGCCATTAGACTCGGCTTATTTGTCGTTGTCGCCCTGTTGCTATCGGCCTTGAGGAAGGCCCTTGAACGCGAACAGGCTTTGGCCCGCACGGATTACCTCACGGGCGCCCTGAATGCCCGCCACTTCTACGATCACCTACAAGGAGAAATGGACCGCTCCAAGAGATACCATCGCCCTTTCACCATTGCCTATATTGACATCGACAACTTCAAAACGGTCAATGACCGCTTCGGACACAATACCGGAGACAAGGTGCTTGCCGGCATAGGGAGCAACATGAGGCGCCATCTGAGGGAAACGGATATCGTCGGACGCCTCGGCGGTGACGAGTTCGCTGTGCTTTTGCCGGAGACCGGGCAGGAGGCGTCCCGGACGACCATTTCCAAAATCAGGCTCGGCCTGCTTAAGGAAATGCGGGAGCATGAATGGCCTGTCACATTCAGTATCGGCGTTCTGACATGCCTTGATACGACGTCCTCTGTGGCTGACCTCATCAAAATGGCCGATGACTCGATGTATGCCATAAAGCATTCAAGCAAGGACGGCGTCCATTATACGGTCTGCGGGGAGGCGCGAAGACCCCACTCCCATGGTTAGTTCCTATTTGGTGGGACGGATACCCGGAAGGGAAAACGTTCTAGTGAAAGCGAGTTCTTATCACCTCGCCTACTTGCAAACTTTGCGTTACAGAGGAAAGCTTGGAAAAGGAAATCATCACAGTTTTGAAAAAGAAGGGGCCGCTTAGCGGGGCTGAGATATTGGAAACCTTGGGCGATGATGCCCTTCTTCTGTGGCGTGCCTGCAAGCTCTCGAAAAATCTGGCCATCCATACCATAGGGTGCAGGTATCTCAGGCTAGACTCCAAAATTGAAGGTTTTGCCCGCCTTTCTCCCTCCATCTTAAGGGAATTCTTGACCTATTCTGTGATTGGACTTGCGTGGGATCGGGATTCTCTGAGCAGGAAGGCCAATGAGATTGCTTCGCACATTAAAGAAGTAAGCAAGGCAAAGTTAGAACTGGCCAATAATATTTTTTCAACCGTGCTTAGCCGATTGGAAAATGATGTCCTGATAAAGGAGCGGGCCTGTATCCTCATAGCAGGGGACATCGTCTATGAGATGGCCCATGACGTTCCCCGACCGGAAAGAAGCACGGGCAAATTGGTGAAGGGATCGGATATGGATCTGGTGGTCGTCGTGGATGACCTGTTTCCCAAAGACTTAATGGAGAGAATGGATGAGGTGATCTACCAGGAAAAACAAAAGGTTCTTATGGCACCGCACCTCAGGGAAGAGATTGACTATGTCGTAAAGGACTTGGCCCGTGTAAGGGAGCAGGTGGGGTTTGATACCTTCAAGCGCATGGTCGCCTGCAAGATTCTTCAAGAGGGCACGTTGCTTTATGGCAGACAAGACCTGTTCAAGACCGTCAAAGCCATGTTGCAGGAGCAGGGCATCACTGAAAAGCTCATTGGGATGGAAGATCGCGCCACGATTTTCAGAAGGGATGCAGAAGATTACCTCCTGCGGGAAGACCCTAATAAGATCAAGAATGAAGGCTTGTACCTCTTCTATCCTACGGAGGAATCTGAAGAGTTCGAATAGGGGAGACGACTCAAGAGGAAGAAGGCTTTTTGAATTACTCCACTAGTTCAATATCCCGATGAGTGAGGGAGGCTCCCCTCTTTAGCCCCTTTAGATGGGCAAGAATCTCTTCTGCAATGCTCACCGAGCGATGCTTTCCGCCTGTGCACCCCACTGCAATGGTTAAATAGGATTTACCCTCCTTTTCGTAGAGAGGGATGAGATAGTCAAGCAGGGAAAAGTATTTTATAAAGAATTCTTGGGTTTCCGCCTGTTTTTTCACAAACTGGCTTACTCGCTCATCTTTGCCATCCAGCTTTTTTAATTCAGGAACAAAGTAAGGATTGGGAATAAATCGGACGTCTATCAGCAGGTCTGCATCAAGGGGAATACCATACTTGAAACCAAACGAGAGAACCGCAATCCGCATCCTTTCCGTTCTGACGCTCCGGTTTGCATGTTGAATGATGACATCCTTGAGCTGGTGCACCGTTAAGGCAGATGTGTCAATGATCTTGTCTGCAAACTCTTTCAAGCCTTTCAACTGCTCCTTTTCGGAACGGATATTTTCAAGAAGACTCTTCCCGTTGGAAACCGGATGCTGCCGTCGGGTCTCGCTGTAGCGCTTCAATAGAACCTCTTCAGAGGCCTTAAGAAAGATGAGCTCCAAATGATAACCATCATCCCGCAATTGTCGGAAGATCTCCTGATGTTTTTCAACGAACCCCTTTTCCCTGAGGTCCATGACCAACGCGAGTTTCTGGACTTCTGATACACCCCATGAACGGAGTTCAAGGAATTTAGGCAGCAGCAAGACCGGCATGTTGTCCACACAAAAATAACCTATGTCCTCAAGAGCATTGATAGCGGTGCTCTTCCCTGAGCCGGAAAGGCCCGTAATGATAATGACATTAATGTCTTTCATATCTTCACCCTTGCCATAGGCGCGCCGGGCACAAACTTGAATACCTTGGCCCGTCTATGAGGCGCGGCCTGAACATCAGGTTGATGTGTCATTCTGCGTCTTTGAAAAAGTGCCCTATACAAGCGCCTGAGTCTTATAAAACAAGAATGTGACAGTCTGATCTTTTATGGCCTTGTATCTCTAAGTCGGTTCATTTCTGGCCCTCCAATATGGTCTTCTGTATCAATAGAGCCAGCTTTACCGAGTCATGTCGCACAATGCCGCCAGCCGTATCCAGCAAATCGGATGCATAGATGGTGCGATCGCCCCAGCACGGTGCATGTTCATCAATCTCAACGAATTCGGCCTTCTCAGCCCTATATTGATCCAGGAGTCTCTCATCCGGTTTTCTTGTATTGCAGATTATTCCGTCAACCTGCCGGCCAACACGTTCTTCCACCTTGCAAACAAAATCATAACCTGTAAAATTATCTGTCTCGCCAAACTTTGTCATAATGTTGACAACATACAGAATCCGTGCCCCTGTCTCCTTGAGCGCCTCTCTGACGCCCGGCACGATAAGATTAGGAATAATACTTGTGAAAAGGTCACCCGGCCCGATAATGATGTACGCTGCACGGTTGATCGCTTCAATGACCGGAGGATAGACCGAAACGGAATCAGCGTGGTGGGGAACCAAGAAGATATCCTGAATCTTTTCAGGCCGGGGACCTTGCGGTGCATTAATTGCCGCCTGGCCGTAGATCCTCTTCCCGTTGCTCAGTTCAGCAACGAGCGTTGCCTTATCAATGGTAACGGGCAAAATCCTGCCCCTGACGTCAAGAATTTCAACAAGGGCCTGGATCCCTGCCGGGAAGCTGCCTGCATAGTCTGAAAGCACTGTAAGGAGCAAGTTTCCTGCATTGTGTCCTTTAAGCCGTATGTCGCTTGTGAACCTTTTCAGCAAGATTGTTCGTGCCATCTTATGATACGGGGACAGGGCCAGGATGCATTTCAGCACATCACCTGGCGGAAGTATCCCCAGTTCATCCCGCAATCTGCCGGTGCTTCCACCGCTGTCAGCCATTGATACCACCGCGGTAATCTCTATGCCCGGCAGATCTCTCAAGCCAGAGAGGAGGGCGAACTGCCCTGTGCCCCCACCAATTGTGACCACCTTCCGTTCTTCCCTTTTCATGCCTAGTTCTTATTCCCGTCCCCTTGAAGAATCCGGCGGCAGGCTGACAAATCCTATGCCCGCTGAGACAAATATAGGGAAGTGGCCTTTCTTAGTCAATAAAGAAGATGTGTTACTGTCGTGCCATAACGATTGGCGCCCATTTGACGAATCAAAGGGGGCCTTTTAGAGCACACCACGCGAATACCGGTGCTCGGCGATCTGTCATTGATCACCGGGCACCAGGGCTGTTAGTCCCGTCTACCTTGTGATCAATTAGGGCGATTTCATATGAGACTTGTCCTTTTTTACAAAATGTTTGACAAAAGGCTCAAATACCTCTAAAAAAACTCCCGAATCCTTGGCAGGGAGCTGTCCAAGGGATACTGCTGGAGAGGAGCGCAGGAAGCCCACGACGCATCAGGTCGTCATGGGTTGATTTTTCTTTTTGTAGAAGTTATCATTTCCTTTTCGGGAGGGTACCGTGGAACTCAAACCCAAAGGCTACGAAAAGATCATCCAACTGATCAATAAAGGTGTAAATATTCCCAATCCCCTAACCCTTGACATCGGCGAGGAAGTCAATATTGACCGGATTTCGGGCGACAGGGTCAAGATCTACCCCGGCTCCCGCATTTATGGCGCAGAAACCGTCGTCGCATCCGGCGCCCGGATCGGATACGAAGGCCCGGCGACGATCGAGAACTGCCAGATCGGCCCCAACGTTGAACTCAAAGGCGGGTATTTCAAAGAGGCCGTCTTCCTTGAAGGTGCGAACATGGGGCTGGCGGCACACGTGCGCGAAGGGTGTATCTTGGAGGAACAGGCCGGCGGCGCCCACTGCGTCGGCTTAAAGCAGACCATCCTCTTCCCTTTCGTCACACTGGGTAGTTTGATAAACTTTTGTGACTGCCTGATGGCTGGAGGCACCAGCCGTAAGAACCACAGTGAAGTGGGCAGTTCTTACATCCATTTCAACTTCACCCCCAGTGGGGACAAAACCACCCCATCTCTCATCGGCGACGTACCCCGCGGCGTCATGCTCAACCAACCACCTATCTTTCTGGGCGGTCAGGGAGGGATGGTCGGGCCGTTGCGATTGGGTTACGGTAATGTGGTCGCTGCCGGTACGATTCTACGCCAGGACTTCAAAGAGGAAAATAAATTGATTGTCGGTAAACCCCACCGCGGTGCAGTCATCGATTTCAATCCCTATGCCTATCCCAGTCTTTCCCGTCTAGTGGAAAACAATTTCCTTTATCTGGCCAATCTGATGGCCTTGGAGCAATGGTATGTCTGCGTTCGGCAACCATTTTTTGGTGGGCAAGAATTCGGCGAACTTATTTACACCGGCCTATTGGACAAATTGACATTGGCCCAAAAAGAACGCATCAAACGGCTCAAGGACATGGCCGACAAGATAGCTGTATCGCTCAAAAAAACCGGTTCCAAGGATCAGAGCGGGGGGGGCAGAGAGGAATTCCATGAGAACATCGAACGAGCCTTTGAACTGTTCTCCGGAAAGATAACTGCCGATGCAGCCGCTGAGTATCGTGACCATTTCCTTACCCTGTTCTCTAATCACAAGAAAGACAATAATGGAAGTTACGTGGAGGTCGTGAAAAGCCTGCCGACCGCCGTTTCGAAAGCGGGGACGCTATGGCTTGACAAGATCATCCTTGAGCTTTGCCAGCGCGTCGCTGCACTTTTTCCTTCATTGGAATTATTCAAGAAGATGATCTCTTAGACTGATCGATTTCATCAAGGAGGCAAACCTATGGGCAAGCTATTCGGTACAGACGGTATCAGGGGAGAAGCAAACCGTTACCCTATGGACGCCGCCATCGCCTTTTCTGTTGGACAGGCGGTGGCCAATTTGTTCAAAAAGGCCGGACACCGAACCCGAGTCGTCATCGGCAAGGACACCCGCATTTCCGGCTACATGCTGGAAAGCTCCCTTGAGGCGGGCGTCAGCTCAATGGGCGGCATTTCCTATCTGGTCCGCGTGTTGCCTACTCCCGGAATTGCTTTTATAGCCCAAAGCATGCGGGCCGACGCGGGCATTGTTATTTCCGCCTCCCACAACCCTTACCAGGACAACGGCATCAAGATCTTTTCCGGCAATGGTTTTAAATTGTCCGACGAGCAGGAAGAGGCTATTGAAAACCTCATCCTGAGCGGGAAACTGCCCGAGATGGTGCCCGAGGCCAAGGAAATGGGTCGGGCTTACAGAATGGAGGATGCCCCTGGCCGATACATCGTTTTTTTGAAGAACACCTTTCCTCACGATCTGTCAATGGAAGGCATGAAGATTGTCATTGACGCGGCCAATGGCGCCACCTATAGGGTGTGCCCTGCCGCATTCACTGAATTGGGAGCCAGCTTGGAAGTCATCCACAATAATCCGAACGGCCTCAACATCAATGAGAACTGTGGTTCGCAGCATACCCAGGATTTGGAAAAACGCGTGGTGGAGACCGGAGCCGCCATCGGTTTGGCATTTGATGGCGACGGAGACCGTCTGATTGCCGTCGACGAAAAAGGGCGCACGATCACCGGTGATCAGATCCTGATCATCTGTGCTAAGGCGCTCAAAGGTCAGGGCAGGCTGAAAAACGACTTGCTTGTAAGCACGGTAATGAGCAACCTGGGACTGACCTTTGCTTGCAAGAAATACGGGTTTAGACACCATGCCTCCAAAGTGGGTGACCGCTATGTCTTGGAGGACATGCAGCGTTTGGGCGCTGTGATCGGGGGTGAAGAATCTGGCCACATGATCTTCCTCGACCACCACACCACAGGCGATGGCATCCTTACGGCGTTACAGTTGGTTGCCGCCATGATCAAAGAAAACAAACCCCTTTCCGAACTGGCAGGTATGATGGAGGTCTTCCCTCAGAAGCTCATCAATGTGCCGGTAAAAAGCAAACCGGACATTTCCACGGTGCCCCAGGTAGTGGCTGCGGTCAAGCAGACGGAAGCGGAACTTGGCGACCGGGGCCGTGTGCTGGTTCGCTATTCAGGGACCCAAAACGCGTGCCGGGTGATGGTTGAGGGACCAACCGATGCGCTGACAGAAAAGTTTTGTAAGCAAATCGCCGAGGCAGTAAAAGCTGCCTTGGGATGATCTCGGATTTTGCCAAAGGAAACTCGAACTTTCACCTAGAATCAGGAGGTCAAAGATGCCCGTCAGAGTAATAGTGACACGGGATTCTGATCACATGAGCAAAGTGGCGGGAGATATTGTCAAAAAGGACATCGTCCAGACGTTGCGAAAAAAGAGGGAATATGTTCTGGGCCTGGCCACGGGGAATTCACCCACAGGAGTTTACCGGTACCTTGCCAAGGCAGCCAACGCCGGCGAATTCGACAGCAGCCGAATCCGCAGTTTCAATCTCGATGAATACGTGGGTCTGCCCGGTCAAAATGCGCAGCAACGCACGATGCATCCTGAGAGCTACTGTTACTTTATGATCCAGGAATTTTTCGGTCTCCTGCGTCGCAAGTTCATCGAATCCAACCTACCCTATGGCTCGTTGATCGATCAGAAAAAGCTCATGGTCGAGCTCAAGGCACACCCTGAGGATTGGCGCGAGCTAGGCACGGATGCTGGAAAGCGGATCCACATCAAAGCCAGACCGGCGTCCGAGTACCTAGCCTGGGTCCGAAATGCAGTCCTGGTCGCATATGCACGGCAAATCAGAAAGGCCGGTGGTATTGATTTGCACATTATCGGCGTCGGCGGTCGGGGCCACGTGGCCTTTCATGAGTCGGGAATCCCCTTCAAGGGGAGCGAGGTTATGCTGGTGAAGCTGGACGACAACACGGTGGCCGACGCAGTAGCTGACGGGCATTTCCCTTCGGAAAAGGACTCCCCGCGTTACGCCGTCACCATGGGCGCCGAACTGGTCTATCAGGCAAAGACGGTGGTCCTGTTGGCCTCCGGGGAGCGAAAGTTGCAGCCTGTGACGGAATCCTTACTTGACGATCCAACCCCTGATGTTCCCATTTCTTACGGACAGAACTATTCGCAAAAAGGCGATCATCTGATTTACGTGGTGGACGAGACAGCAGGCCGGGGACTACTCGCCAACAAAAAGAGGCTCAAACAAAAAGGGATCACGATCCAAGACAGATTGCCGGGGAAGGCCTGAGAGCCCATTGAGGCGTTTATCTCTTTGGCCGATGAGACGCTCAAGGGGTTATGCAAAATGCTTGATCGCTGAAAGCCGTTTTCAGAGACGAAAATGCGGTGCATGGCCAGGCAAACGCTTGCTCACACCCAGCCGCCACTGCCTGTCTCCAATTAGATGGTGGATTTGGGGTGCTGGGTTTATGTTGCTTTTTCCATTTCAATATGATATCTTCATACTGTTTTACTTTACCGCTAAATCGTTTCCATTGGTTTAAGTCGTTTTATTTTTATAAAAGTTTCGTTTTGGCTGTTACAACTTTATTCCTTTTTTGGCCGAAGCTGTTCCCTCTTCTCTCGGTCATGCATTCACGGGATAGCGGTTCACACAAACCATTGATTTGATCAAGGAGGAAATTATGAAAAAACGGTTTGTTGTTCTTCTTCTGGCCCTCTCTCTTTTTGTCCCTCTGAGTGTTGGAGCCCAGAGCGGACCCAGCTACGGACCCTTTTCAGCCATAAAAATGGA
>JAZDGZ010000157.1:0-2979 GCA_043806375.1 Pseudomonadota bacterium
CCTTTGCTTCTAACGGGGTTTACCAACCGTGAAATCCAAGTATTACAGATGTCCCCGTAAAGTGCCGGTGGCCCAACGGGGCAGGCAGGGGTCAGGTTTTTCTGTTTTCTGTTACTCCAATCAACTAACCTGACCTGGCTCAACGGCACTAAATTAACTGGGTTGCCTGTAGTTAAGTACCTCACTTGATGTTTAACAATCCCCTTTAGTACCCTGTGAGTAAGTTGATTCCTTGAGCTTATCCGCCTTAATTTATGAAGGTAGCTATTGACCTCTCCTATCTCGGATCGCGGAAAAGACCCCTCGGTCACCAGCCTCTCTGTTTTGGTTGTGTCAACTAAGTAGACTTTATTAAAGCCTTCATGGACATATCGAATAGAGAACGACTGGCCGCTCCTTACAATCTCGGCGATCACCCGGGATGGGAGAACATCTTTTCTGTTGCTGGCCTCAGCCTTCGAGAGGCGCCTTATGACTATGGGCAGCCTCTCAAAAAGTGATGATCTCTCCACCTCCTCGATGATGCATCTGTATTTATCTAAAGGCTTTTTTAGAAAGTCTGCAAAAATGATATTGCCAACGAGCCTTGCGTGTTCCTTTGTCCACTCCTGCAATTATCCTGAATCCCCATGTTAGTTTTTTGAGTTAACACCACGCAGGATTTTATCCCAGCATGATGCGGAGTTTTTTATTGTCAAGCCAAGGTATGCTGATATCAATTTTATCGAAATGCCTTATGTGCCTATGATGTCCCGATATTTCGCAATAATGGGCCGGGTGGCCGTCGTAAAACGGATACGTTCCGGCCAGTTCACTTTATCGCAAGCTTGCTTCTCCTTCTCATTGCGGGCCGGGCCTCTTTCCGGACTTAGCGTTCAATCCTATGATTTCCCGATGAAACTGAACAAAGCGGCGATAGGAGCCAAAAAAAACCAATCCTTTGCTTCGCAAGCCAATCTCCATTTCTCTTGTGACGCGATTCACAAGAGCCAGCAGCTTGGCGCTGGGAAATAGGGCCCGCAGGTGGGAGAAGAGATCTTCCCCTGTTCTACGATCAACAGATCCGGTCATTATGATGAAGTCGATATCATCTCCCCCGGTCAGCCCAAGTAGATCCATCGGGTTTGATGCAACCTGAACTCGACAAGAATGTTCCCCCAAAAGGCGTTCCAGGTCTTTTACCTGATTGGTTCGCCTCCCCAACACCAAGACGTTTTTCAGCCCTGCTCTCAAAGCATCCTCCATTCTCTGACTGCCGCGTGCCTCGCGATCGATCCGTCCTCGCCAAAGCAGATGCAACGCTGACTGCCCTTTTCTAAAACTAAAAGCAAAAAATATGCCACAAGGAGCAGCAGCATCTATCCGTCTGGATTCTTAGGGATATTTTAGGATGGAATTAAAGAAAGAGGATCCCCCTTATCAATTTGATAGTTCATGCGGACCCTATAACCTATCATTTTGATAATAAGGCTCAATCTAGTGTCATCAAAGTAGATATATTCAGTCTTTTAAGCCGTATTTTTTGAGCTTTCGATAAAGGGTGGCCACCCCGATGCCTAGAATCTGTGCGGCCCTTTTTCGGTTTTGCCCCCCCTTTTCCAGGGCATTTTGAATGGCTGCCTTTTCAAAGGCCGCCAGGCGGTCATCAGAACGCAGACCGGTCCCTCCAAAGTCCCTTTGAAAGTCCCTTTGAGGAAACCCGGCAATGTTGGGTGGAAGGTCATCAAGGCCGATCGTCGTCTCTTTGCCCAGGGCCGTGGCCCGCCGGATGACGTTTTCCAGTTCGCGCACATTGCCGGGCCAATCATAACCCTCCATGCAACGGAGCGCCTCCCGGCTCAGCTCCTTCGTTTTCAAGAATTCGGCATTGAAACGTTCCAGGAAATGTCTCGCCAGGACAGGGACATCCTCCTTCCGTTCTCTTAAAGGGGGGATGCGGATGGAGACCACATTTAATCTGTAAAAGAGGGCTTCCCTGAAATGGCCCAGAGCGACCTCCTTCGAAAGATCACGATTTGTGGCAGCCAGGATCCGGACATTGACTTTATACCTCTTGGGGCTGCCCACGGGCCTGACCTCTCTCTCTTGAATGGTTCTCAGCAACTTGGCCTGCATCTCCCGAGAAAGCTCGCCCACCTCATCCAAAAACAGCGTCCCTTTATCGGCCGATCGAATCAATCCCAGAGTGGAGATATGAGCCCCTGTGAAAGCGCCTTTGACATGGCCGAAAAGTTCGCTCGCTATGATTGATTCGTTGATGGCCGCACAATCAACCGGCACAAAGGGGTATTCCGATCTGACGCTCTGGTGGTGAATCGCCCGTGCCACCAGCTCCTTCCCTGTGCCTGTTTCCCCCCCGATCAGGACAGAGACATTCGCAGGCATCAAGTCGGTTATGGTCTTTCTGAGATTGACCATGCAATCTGAACCGCCCACCAGGCGATCAAGGCGCTCTTGACAGGCTACCCTGGCCTTCAGGTCCAGATTTTCTTGTCTCAGAGCCCATATCTGGTGGAGCTGGGCCACCCGCGTCTGCAGTCTTTCGGGTGCAAAGGGCTTTTCCAGGAAATCGGAGGCCCCTGATTTAATGGCTTGAACCGCCTCTCTGACTCCCCCATGCGCTGTAAGCATAATGACCATGATATCCGGATACTTGTCCCTCATCTCCTTGAGAAGGGTGAGACCGTCCATGCCGGGCATCTTGAGATCGACAAGCGCCGCATCAACCCCCACATTTTTGAGAAGTTTCAGGGCTTTTTCCCCGCTCTGCGCCTGGTGGATCTGGTAATCCTCTTTGAAAAAGGTCCTCGCAAGCATAGAAAGGGTAGCGGGTTCGTCATCGACGAAGAGGAGGGAAAACCTGAGCTTGGCACTCTCTTCCATAAACGACCTCGTGTGGGGAAAATTTCTTTACGTTTACGAAAATATTATAATTCAAATCTGAGATCCTTTCAACTTTTATCGCTATCAACTATCAAA
>JAZDGZ010000158.1:0-9900 GCA_043806375.1 Pseudomonadota bacterium
GGAGAAGGAAGAAATGGCTCAATTCCAAGAAAAAACCGGTTCTGAACAGGGACCTGTGGGAAAGGCTCCTGGAAGCGAGCAGACCCCACAGGATTGAATGGCAGTGGATCAAGGGCCATAACGGGCATGAAGAGAACGAGCATTGCGATAAACTGGCAAGACTGGCTATAGAGACGGGGCACGGGAAGAAGGGGAAAGGTTAGGGAGTGTCCATCCAGAAATGATTTTGATGGCACTGGATAGTTTCCAATTCAGAAATGAGAATTTTTTTGCAAGGTCAAGGAGATCAAGGGATTGCGCGTCCCGCCCAGGGGGCGGGAACAAGGAATCCCGCGGATTGACGCCGAGATTGCGGAAAAAGGCCATTTCTGGATGGAAATTAGGGAAGATTGGACAAGACACGGATACAGACCCCAGTCTAGTTTACCAGTGATCTCTTTACAGTATTGTCATTTCTCCCCCGGCGAATCCCGGATCGGAGTCCGGGACAGGCGCCGGGGGAGAAATCTTACAATGCTCATGGGTTATCAAGATCTCTCCCGGAGTTTACCCTGAGCCTGTCGAAGGGGTCGAGATGACAAGTTATTCGTGGGACACTACACAAGTACGAAGCAGATGGACTTCTTACGAAGCCGCCAATACCTGAACACGCCGCGGCAAAACAAAACTGAAGCTGATAGAAAGGGTTGAAAAGGGACGATGCATTACTCAAAGTATTTTATTCCGACTTATAAAGAGACGCCCTCTGATGCGGAGGTAATAAGCCACCAACTGATGCTGAGGGCAGGACTGATCCGGAAATTGACCTCCGGCATTTACACCTATCTCCCTGCGGGTCTTAAGGCCCTCAAAAAGGTGGAAAAAATTGTCCGAGAAGAAATGAACCGCTCCGGTGCGATTGAAGTGCTCATGCCTGCGGTTCAGCCGGCAGAGCTATGGCAGGAGAGCGGTCGATGGCAGGTTTACGGCCGCGAGCTTTTGAGGTTTAAGGATCGCCACGACCGGGACGCCTGTCTGGGGCCGACCCACGAGGAGGTCGTCACCGACCTGATGCGAAGGGAGATCCAGTCCTATAAACAGATGCCGATCAACCTCTATCAGATCCAGACGAAATTCAGAGACGAGATCCGGCCGCGGTTCGGAGTCATGCGGTGTCGAGAATTCATCATGAAGGATGCCTACTCCTTCGACGCAGATGAGGCCGGAGCGGATAAGAGTTATCAGCTCATGTACGATGCATACAGCCGCATATTCCAAAGATGCGGTCTGAAATTCAGGGCCGTGGAGGCCGACACCGGAAGCATAGGCGGCAGCTTTTCCCATGAATTTATGGTCCTGGCCGATACCGGCGAGGGAGAAATCGTCAGTTGTCTCAACTGTTCCTACGCGGCAAACCTTGAAAAGGCTGAGGCAAGCTGGGAGAATGGACAAGGGGCTGCAGGGGATCGTCCTCAGAATCCCCTCGAAGAGGTGGAAACACCCGATATTAGAACCATTGAAGAGCTGACCTCCTTCTTGTCGGTTTCCCCGGATCAGGTTGTTAAAACCCTGATATTCAGTTCCGATGACGGGGTCGTCGCCGCCCTCATACGGGGCGACCACGAGGTGAACGAGGTCAAACTCAAGAACCTCCTGGGGGCCGAGCAGCTGGAACTGGCCGATCCTAACCTGGTGGCCCAGGTTACGGGCGCACCTATGGGTTTTGCCGGGCCTGTGGGGCTCAAGGCGAGGATCATCGCCGATCATGCGCTCAAAGGGATGACAAATTTTGTGGTAGGCGGCAACCGGAAGGACCTTCATCTCAGAAATGTGAATGTGGCGAGGGACTTCAAGGCCGACCAGTTTGCCGACCTACGCCTGGTCACACCTGAAGACCCCTGCCCCAGATGCGGTGGCGAGCTGCGTTTCGGTAGGGGGATCGAGGTCGGCCACGTGTTTAAGCTGGGGACCAAATACAGCAAGGCGATGAAGGCCCTATTTCTTGACGAACATGGGGCCGAAAGGCCCATCTTCATGGGATGCTATGGCATTGGCGTAGGCAGAACCGTGGCTGCCGCCATAGAGCAGTATCACGATCGTGACGGGATTATCTTCCCCATAGCCATTGCCCCATTTGAAGTGGTGATCCTTCCTCTCCAGATGCATGATGCAGCCGTTGTCGAAACCGCGGAAAGGATCTATCAGGAGATCCTGAATGATGGGGTGGATGTGCTGATAGACGACAGGGACGTGAGGGGGGGAATCAAGTTCAAGGACGCCGATCTTCTCGGCACTCCGGTGCGGATCACCCTTGGGGCACGAGGGTTGAAGGACGGCCAGGTGGAGATGAAAATGCGCTCTGAATCGGAAAGCCTTTTTATCCCCCTCCAGAATGCCCGAAAGGTGATCCTGGAAAAAGTGAAAGAGCTCTATGGTTCGATTAAATGACATAACCTCCCAGATCCTCAACTACCACCCAAAGGCTGACATCAGTCTCGTGGAAAAGGCCTACGTCTACTCGGCCAAAGTGCACCAGGGCCAGATTCGCCTCTCCGGTGAACCCTACCTCTCACACCCCTTGGATGTGGCTCACATCCTGACGAAGATGAAGATGGACGTAATCAGCGTTGTGGCCGGCCTTCTTCACGACACCATTGAGGACACCGGTGCCGATCTCTCGGAGATCGAGCGTCTTTTCGGCAAAGAGACGGCCAACATTGTGGACGGCGTCACCAAGATCAGCAGGATGCAGTTCAGCTCCAGAGAGGAGCAGCAGGCGGAAAACATGCGAAAGATGATCCTGGCCATGGCCACGGACATCCGCGTGATTATTGTCAAACTCTCCGACCGATTACACAACATGCAGACCCTGGGTTTCCAGCCCCCCGATAAACAGGAGTCGATTGCACGGGAAACCCTGGATATATACGCCCCCCTCGCCGGAAGAATGGGGATATACTGGCTGAAATCCTCGCTTGAAGATCTCTGCCTCTATTACCTGGAACCCGAGATCTACACAAAGATCAAGACCGAATTGACCGAACGACGCGGGGTCATGGAGAAGTTCATTCAGGAGGTCATTGAACTCCTCACGGAGAAGTTGAAAGAGGCCAACATCCAGGCGACCATCAAAGGACGCCACAAACATCTCTTCAGCATCTATACGAAAATGAAGGAACAGAACCTGAGCCCCAACCAGGTCTATGATGTTCTCGCCTTTCGCGTCATCGTCAACTCCCTGAAGGAATGTTACGAGGTCTTGGGCATCATCCATGCGGCCTGGAAGCCGGTTCCGGGGAGGTTTAAGGATTATATCTCCTTGCCCAAGGCGAACATGTACCAGTCTTTACATACCACGGTCATCGGTCCCCTCGGTCAGAGGATGGAGGTTCAGATTCGGACTTGGGAGATGAACCGGGTGGCCGAGGAGGGCATCGCCGCCCATTGGAAGTATAAAGAGGGCTCGGCGGCGAACAAGACCGACGAAAAACATTTTTCGTGGCTGACACAGCTTTTGGAATGGCAGAAAAACCTTGAAGACCCCAAGGAATTCATGGAGACCGTACGGATGGACCTCTTTCCCAACGAGGTCTACGTTTTTACCCCCAAGGGAGAGGTGAAAGAACTTCCCAAAGGGGCCACCCCCATTGATTTCGCCTATAGCATCCACTCCGAGATCGGGGACAAGTGTATCGGGGCCAAGGTAAACAGCAGGATGGTCCCCCTGAGGTACAAGCTCCGAAACGGGGATACAGTGGAAATCATCACATCCGGCAAGCATCACCCCAGCAAGGACTGGCTCGATTTCGTAATGACCCCCCGGGCCAGGACCAAGATCAGGCAGTGGATCATGAGGCAGGAGAGGGATCAGAGCATCAACCTCGGAAGGGAGATCCTTGAAAAAAGCCTTGAACAATCGCGAATCACCCTTCCCAACGTGATAAAGAGTGAGCAGATCTTGGCCGTGGCCAAGGACCTCTCCTTTAACACCGTTGAAGACCTGCTTGCCAATCTGGGTTTCGGCAGGGTTTCCGTGAGGCAGGTCATGACCCGCCTAAAGCCCAAGTTGGGGATTGAAGAGGAAGCCCACACGAGTCTCGTCAGCAAGATGGTCTCCCGCATCAAGCGGAAGAAGAGCACCCATGGGATCAGGGTGAAGGGGGTAGAAGAGATGTTGGTTCGCTTCGCCAATTGCTGTCACCCATTGCCGGGCGAGCATGTGGCAGGCTTCATTACAAGGGGTCGGGGCGTTACCATCCATAAGTACAACTGCCGGCATGTCCTGGATGCCGAGCCTGACCGAATGGTGGAGGTCGTGTGGGAACCCTCCGATCACGATGTCTATCTTGCAAGGTTGAGGGTTGTTGCGCACGACAAGAAGGGAATCCTGGCGGATATCAGCGCCATTATGGCCCAGAAAAACGCCAATATCCTTCAGGCAGAGATCGAAACGACTATGGACAAGAAAGGGATCTCCCATTTTACGATAGAGGTGGAAAACTACAAGCAGCTTCAGGAAATCATGGGAGCCATCAAAAAAGTGAAGGAAGTATTGATGGTTGAGAGGGTATGATTATGCCTTTGCTACAAAGCCGGCCTTGATGCACCTGGTGCAGACCCTCATCCTGACGGTTTGACCGTTCTGGACGGTTCTCACCTTTTGAAGGTTTGGGAACCAGCGTCTCTTGGTCTTGTTATGGGCATGACTGACACTGTATCCCAATAGGGGCCTTTTGCCACAAACGTCGCATATTTTGGACATGAGCCATCTCCTGTGCGAGCAAATTGGAAATTTTTTTATTTACCACTAAACGTTACGATTAACAACACTTTTTTTCATGAAACCAGAAAATCATAAAGATCCATCTTCTCCCCTGCTCTCCCCTGCCCTCAACCGGAGACCGGCAAACCCTCGCCATATTCACCTCATGGGCATCTGCGGCACCGGAATGGCCTCTTTGGCCGGCATCCTGAAGCAGGAAGGGCGCCACGTCACCGGTTCGGATCAAAACGTTTATCCCCCCATGAGCCATTTTCTCGAAAAATTGTCCATCCCGGTCTTTGAGGGATATGGCCCAAAAAACCTCCACCCCGTGCCGGACCTGGTCATTGTGGGCAATGTCATCACCAGGCATAACCCCGAAGCCCTTGAGCTCGCAGGGATGGGCATTCCTTATCTGTCCATGCCGCAAGCCCTCAGTTCCTTTGCCATGGAAGGCAAAAAATCCATCGTCATATGCGGGACCCATGGCAAGACCACCACATCAGCCCTTGCGGCGTGGGTCCTTGAGAGGGCCGGCCTGGACCCGAGCTTCATGGTAGGGGGTATCCCCCTCAACTTCCAGGGCAACTTCAAGCTCGGAAATGGACCGTTTTTCGTCATAGAGGGCGATGAATACGATACGGCATTCTTTGATAAGGGTCCTAAATTCCTGCATTATTCCCCATGGGCCGTCATAATGACCAGCATCGAATTTGATCATGCGGATATCTACCGGGACCTGGACCACGTGAAAGAAAGCTTCCGCAGGCTCATTCAGCTCATTCCCCCGGAGGGTCTTCTGATCGCAAATGGGGACGATCCCATCATCCTCGCCGAGTCCGAAAGGGCCAGGTGCCCTGTTGTAACCTACGGTCTTACCGACAAGGCGGACTGGAGAGCCGTCGATCTCCTTTTTAACGAAGACAAGACCCGCCTGAAAATAATCCACAATCAGGAGGGAACAATCCACCTAACGACCTCCCTGTACGGACGCCACAATATTTCAAATCTCTTATCCACCGTCGTCCTCTCCCACTTCCTGAGAATAGACCCCCTCACCCTGGAGGGGACATTTCAGGAATTCAGGGGCGTCAAACGGAGGCAGGAAATCAAAGGCGAAAAAAAGGGGGTCCTGATCGTGGATGACTTTGCGCACCACCCGACCGCGGTGAGGGAGACGCTTCGGGCGGTGAGGGAAAAGTACAGGGACCGACGCTTGATAGCCGTTTTTGAACCAAGGTCGAATTCCAGCCGGCGAAACATCTTTCAGCAGGAATATGTGCGCTCCTTTGATCAGGCAGACCTCATCATGATCCCGGAGCCTCCCATGATGGAAAAAATCCCCCTGAAGGAGAGGTTCTCCTCCTCCAAGCTTGTGGAAGACTTGACAAATAGGGGGCTGAAAGCCCTCTACTTCCCGAGCACGGATCTCCTTCTGGATCAAATCTTGAGCGAAGGCCGCCGCGGCGATCTGATCCTCTTTATGTCAAACGGCTCTTTTGATCATCTGCCCGAGAGGCTGTTGAATAAAATCGAGGATATTTAAGGGGCCGGCGCCTCGATACCCGAATCCGTCTATTTGTTTTGACTGGAAAGGAAATCTCTGCTATGGGTATGCCCTAGGAAAGGCTGAAGGATCAGAGAAAGGAGGTAGAAGGATCGATGAGTTCAGATTCCCCCTTGAAAGGCAAGACCATCCTCGTTGTAGATGACGAGCCGGATGTCCTGGAGACCGTGGCAGAGGAACTTGACATGTGTATCATAGATAAAGCCCAGGATTACAGCACGGCCATCCAGTACCTTGCGAGTTACACCTATGACATCGTGATCCTGGATATCATGGGCGTTAACGGGTTTGATCTCCTTCAAAACGCCGTTGACAAGGGATTCCCTGCCGTCATGCTCACCGCCCATGCCCTCACACCGGAGGCATTGAAAAAATCCATTAAACTGGGCGCCGTCACCTTCCTGCCCAAGGATAAGATGTCGGAACTCATACCATTCCTGGAGGATGTGGTATTAGGGGAAGGCAAACCCATTTGGCAGAAGTTTTTTGAAAAGCTAGGCGGCTACTTCAACAAGTATTTTGGCCCGGACTGGTTGGAGCGCGACCAATTTTTCAAAGAATTTAAGAATGAACTTCTCAAACAGGCCAGGTAGGACCCCCACGAAATTCTTGGTGTGAAACGGCGTTCGTCCCCGAATGACCCGGGCAGGGCCCATGTCCCTGTCACGCCCTTTGGAATGAAAAAGGGATGTTTTTTTCATCAGGAAAAAAGCTTACCCCTTAGCTCATTTTTGAAGTGACGCTTCCATCCCCTAACAATAGGGCTTTGAACGTCGCTGGGTCCTCCCTGTATAATTCAATGGCCTTTCCATAACCCAGGGCATTCACCATCTCAACGCCTCTTTTCAGGTGCCGGTATTTTTTGAAATCCCTTTTGGCATCCAGATCCTCCTCAATCATCGACGCCGGAAGATCAGGAAGGTACCTCTTGAGGATTCCCGGCAAAAGGGAGTGAACACATCCCCCCACGACAGCCTCTTCAACGGCCATCCACTCCTCCGCGATCTTCTTGACCTCATCTGTGTCCCTTACCCCCCTCAGTTCAAGGCTCTCTTTGATCGCCGACTCCGTGTATTCTCTGAGGGCAATATGCATCGTCTCCTCGGCAGGAACCATGAGAGCTGTGTAAGGATTCTTTGCACTATCTTGCCAGATAGTGTAACCCTCTCTCGCGAATTCAAACGTCCCATCTTCTTTAAGATATATGTTGGTCGTGAAGGAACCGACCTCGCCCACGAATTGCCTGCCCCTCAGGTCCATCTTCACGGACTTATCTTCCTGATTGGAGAAGGCATAGGTGGCGAGGGACTCCTTAGCCAGGTTATGGACCAGGAAGGCCCTTACCCCGGACTGCTCGTTTGAGATCTCGGGTCTTTCTTCCAGCAAGATCCCAATGTCATGGTAGGGATTGTCAAGGCCCGCTTTGTCCAGGATATCATTGATGACATCCTGACAGTAACTCTCGTAGAGAGCCGCATAGTCTTCTCGCACCTCCGGGACAAACAACAACCTTTGGGACAGGCCTTCGAGGCGCCACCGGATCTCCCCCCCATCAAGGTCTTTTTGAATTTCCCTTAAAAGACCCGGGTGCTCTTGAAGATACTTGAGGTTGGCCCTGTAATTCTCCGCATCGAAGCCGTCCACAAAATCGCTGAATACCAGGAGGGGCTCTTCCCTATCCTCGATCATGATCAGTTCCACCAACCTGGAATAATCCTTGGGCCTGTCCGGTCGCCAGAGCATGATGCAGGATGCAGCTACCGCCAGAAGAAGGGCCAGAGTCGCCCTTCCCAGAAAACCCCTCATTCTTCTATTCCCGACATTCAATCTCTTTTAACGCCTGTGCCTTTCTTCTCAGTGTTCCAAGCTCTTCTCTGGTCCAATGAGTTTCACCCTGATGACCCATCCCCGATTGCCCTGGTAATCCGGGGATGAATCGAAGACAACACCGAAATTCGGAATTCAAATTCCGATTTGATGGGGACATCGGAAACACTGATTCTGCTTTGCATTATACCGCTAACCCCACGAAAAACAAAGGCAAACCGTCGAAAGACGGAACATTCTCAAGATGCCCCGTCCCATTCGGAATTCCCTGTTCCTACCCGCGACCTCCCTGCTGACCAGAAAATAACGATTTATCAACAAGTTAACAGATTGGCACGGTTGTTGCCTCTTATTCTTGAGGGTATTTACTGGAGGGTAAGGTTAGCATAACACTGACGAATTTTAAGAAAGGAGGTGAAAAATCATGAAAGTAAACAGAAAAACCCTTATGGCTTCGTTTTGCGCCGTGGCTATTGTGGCCATGCTTGTTGCACCGGCCCTGTCTTTAGCCGCCGATGAAACCGTAACAGGCATTGTCTCTTCAGAAGGCATCCTGCAGGCGGGCGATGGCGCCCAGTACACCATCACCGACGACGAAAAAGGCAATAACCTGATCAAGGAAGCGGGCAATAAAGTAAAGGTCCTTGGCGCCGTTGAAGAAACTGGAGGCAAGAAGGTTATCACGGTAACCAGTTACGAAAAAATGGAATAGGCTCATGACGAGGGGGCGAGGCCTGTGCTCGCCCCCTTTCTGGTGGATCACCAGCGGGACCCAACGCTGGAAACAGAGTAACGTCGATTTTCAATAACTTGATCACAGATCGGGGGGATCTTCCCCCCTTTCCTTTGAGGGGTAAGGGAGAGAAAACTTATTTTGCCTATCCTCAGGCCTGTTGGGCCTGAATCCATAGCAGATGAACTGTGATATTGAGACAAAACATTTTATGATATCCGGGAGGAGATAACGTGACAAAGAAGAGTTTTTTGGCAATGACAATTGTAGCCCTTTTTCTTACATCCCTGCTCATGATGGCGTCTTGTGCCAAAAAGCAGGTCAAGGTTGAGGAGGAAGCCAAGCCGACCGCCACCGTAACACCGGCCCCCAAGGCCGAGGAACCGCAAAAGGCGTCACCCACAGTGGACGAAGACGCGGCGCGAAAAACCGAAGATGAACGGCAGGCAAGGCTTCGTGAGCAGGAGGAGGCCCAGAAGCTGAAGGCGGAGATTGAAGCCTTTGAATCAACCCACATCTACTTCGATTTTGACAAGTGGGACTTGAAGCCCGAGGCGCGGGCCGGCCTGGAGAAAAAAGCGGCATGGCTGAAGGCGAACCCCCGGCACAAGGTCACGATAGGGGGGCACTGCGATGAGCGAGGGACCAACGAATACAACCTCGCCTTGGGGGAAAGAAGGGCCAAAGCAGCCGTCAAGTATCTGAACGCCTTGGGTGTTTCAACAGAAAGGATGACAAGCATCAGTTACGGAGAAGAGAGACCGGCCGACCCGGGCCACGATGAAGGGGCCTGGGCCAAGAACAGGCGGGACGAATTCAAATTGGGAAAATAGATTGACTCCCATCAGCTGGCGTTGTGATAATATAGCAGGTGGTAACAAGACCGGGCCCCGGTCTGGGCGAGAAGGGTCCCTTTCGGTGCGTGTTTTGAGGGGACTCATGCAAGGCAGTTTCTAGAGGTCGTATGAAAACCATCATTGTTGCATCTCAAAACCAAATGGCATGCGACACGGTCAGGTCATGCTTCAGAGC